>CALATK010000220.1 GCA_937891805.1 uncultured Fibrobacter sp.
CTCATGCACAAGGCAGTTGATTATGCACGTTCCATCGGATTTACCGGTGACTTCTACATTGAACCCAAGCCCAAGGAACCCATGAAGCATCAGTATGACTTTGATGCCGCGACCTGCGTAGCCTTCCTGCAAAAATCCGGTCTGATCCCATGAGTATTGCAGATAACATTATGCAAATCCGCGCGAAAATCGCGGAGTATGCCATCGCAAGCGGACGCGCTGTAGATGCGGTCCGACTCCTTGCCGTTTCCAAGACATTCCCTGCTGCCGACATTGCGGAAGCACGGGAAACTGCCAGCCAGTTCATGTTCGGCGAAAACCGGGTGCAGGAGGCGGAACTCAAGTTTTCTACACCCCGCACTGCCCTTGACGGAAGCCGTGTCCGCTGCCATGTGATTGGTCCTGTACAAAGTAATAAGCTCAAGAAGGCGGCCATTGTAGCTGACTGCATCCACTCCATCGCCAGCATGGAGGCGGTGGAAAAGCTGGAAAAGGTCTGCGCGGTCCTCCCCGGAGAGAATGGCTCGGGCAAAACCCTGGACATCCTTTTTCAGGTAAACGCCGGCGAAGAAGAGACTAAGAGCGGTCTGGACGTTCACGAAGCGGAGGCTTTCTTGAACGGCTTGGCTGCCCGCGGCGAAACGGCGTTCCCCCACCTCCGTTTCCGGGGGCTTATGACCATCGGCAAGAACACCGGCGTGGCTGAAGATTCCCGAGAGTGCTTTGCCTTTCTCCGTAACCTTCAGCAGAAATTTTTGGCCAAGGGCGGCCTGTTCGCGAACTTTGACCAGCTTTCCATGGGTATGACCGGCGATTTGGAAGTGGCCATCGAAGAAGGCTCCACCATGATCCGCGTGGGCACCGCCCTTTTCGGCGAACGGGACTATAGTAAGCCCGTTAACGACCCTGTTTAGGCCATATTTTTCGTTCTGTCCCCTTTTTGTCTTCCCCGACTTGTTCGGGGATCTCCTTTTTTATATACATTTCCCAAAAAACAGAAAGGAGAACCTTATGACTGTCGGAATCGTCGTTCTTGTAGTAGTGGTAATTTTTGTGGGCTGGTTCATCGCCATGTACAATGGCCTGGTGAAACTCCGCAACAACCGCGAAAACGCCTTTGCTAACATCGATGTGCAGCTCAAGCAGCGCTATGACCTGGTGCCCCAGCTGGTGGAGACCATCAAGGGTTATGCCGCCCACGAAAAGGAAACCCTTGAAAAGGTGACTGCCGCCCGAGCCGCCGCCATGAACGCCACCACCGTCGACGAGAAACTTGCCGCCGACAAGGCCCTGTCGGGAGCTCTTGCCGGACTCCGCGTGTCTTTGGAAGCCTACCCCGAACTGAAGGCCAACCAGAACTTCTTGCAGTTGCAGAACGAACTGGCCGACATCGAAAACAAGCTTTCTGCCGCCCGCCGCTTCTTCAATTCCACCACCCGCGAACTGAACAACGCCTGCGAGGTGTTCCCGAGCAACATCGTGGCGGGCATGTTCGGCTTCAAGCGCGCCCCCATGTACGAGGCCACCGAAAACCGCGAGACCCTCAACAAGGCTCCGGAGGTGAAGTTCTAATTGTGATTAGTAAACAGTAGGCTGTGGATAGGGTAGGGGAAAGCCTTCCCCTGGCTCGCACTTTGTTGCTCGCCACCCCTTCTGCGGGGACACACCACCTAAAGGTGGCCATGCCCACATAAGCGCTGAAGCGCTAAGTGGTCAAAGGCCGCAACGCCCCGCCTTCGGCCCTAGCCACTAATCACTAACCACTAGCCACTGCACAATGAAATACGTCGGGCTCCAGACACAGATTTGGCGGAATAACCGCAATACGGTTATCCTGCTCTGCATGTTTCCCGTGATTCTTCTCGGGATGGTTCTCCTAGCGATTATGACCCTGGATTTTTTCGGCTGGTTCTGTTGGGACGGAGCCTGCCCGCCGGGCCCCCAGGCCGCCACCTTCCACTGGCCTATCATCTGGTATTATTTCAAGGACGCCATGCCCTTCACGCTTTGCATGACGGGGCTCTGGTTCATTATCGCCTACTGCACGAATACCGCTATCATCCGTCACATCACCCACGCAAAGCCGACGGAACGCAAGGACAACCTGCGGGTCTATAACTTGGTGGAAAACCTCTGCATCGCAGGGGGCATCGAAATGCCCCAAATCAACATCGTCGAAGACGACCAGCTGAACGCTTTTGCCAGCGGGGTAGATGTTCCGTCTTTTACCATCACCCTCACGACTGGACTTATAGACAAACTAGATGATGCGGAACTGGCCGCCGTCATCGGGCACGAACTGACCCACATCAAGAACCGTGACACCCGCCTGATGGTGGTGTGTATCGTATTCGTCGGGATTTTTGCGGCCATCCGGTCCATGGCAGTGCGAATGCTTATGGGGCTGCTCACCGGGCCCCGCCGCCGCACCACCAACCGCAGCAAAAAAAATGGCGGCGGCGGTGGCGCCATATTCGGAATCATCCTGTTCCTGGTGGCGCTTATCGTATGGAGCACCGTCGGGTATTTCTTCAGCTGGCTTACCCGTATGGCCATTTCCCGCACCCGCGAATACGTGGCCGACGCCGGCGGTGCCGAACTCTGTGGAGACCCTTTGGCCCTGGCCTCTGCCCTGCAGAAAATTTCTGACAATCCGGGTCTTGACAATGTTCACCGCAGCGACGTGGCCCAACTCTATATAATACACCCCGACGAGGAATTCGACAACGACATGAAACTCTCGGGCTGGGTGGCCAAGGCGAATACCATGTTCTGCACCCACCCCGATACGCCGGAGAGAATCAGACTACTTCGGCAGTTTTAGTGCCGATGAAATTCCGCTTCCACCTTGTCATCCCCGCGCAGGCGGGGATCTCCTAGCGGGCATTTCCCTTTTCCCGCTTGATCTGCTTTAGCTGCGCAAGCCTTTCTCCAAGGGCTTTTTCTTTTCCGTAGGGCTTGGGCTGGTAAATTTCGGTACCTTCCAGCTGCTTGGGCAGGTGTTCCTGTGCCGAATAGGCGCCGGGGCTGTCGTGGTCGTACTGGTAGTCGACTCCGTAGCCCAGTTTTTCGCCCACCTTCGTCACCGAATTGCGGAAAGCCCGCGGCACGGGGAGCGTTCCCGTCTGCTTTACAATCTGGTCGGCTTTCATGCCTGCCAGCTCCAGGCTGTTGCTCTTGGGGGCAAGGGACAGGTAAACGGCCAGTTCGTCGAGGGCGATGAGTCCTTCGGGGATTCCCATAAAGTCGTAGGCCTCGCGAGCGGCGGTGGCCAGCAGTAAAGCGTTGGGGTCTGCAAGGCCGATATCTTCCATGCTCATGCGCATGAGGCGCCGAAGAATAAACCGCGGGTCTTCGCCGCCCTGCAGCATGCGGTGCAACCAGTAGAGGGCGGCATCCGGATCACTTCCGCGCACCGACTTGTGCAGGGCCGAAATCAGGTTGTAGTGCTCTTCGCCGCTCTTGTCGTAGCGCAGGGGCTTCTTGTACTGGAATTCTTCCAGGAGTTTCTCGTCAATCTTCTTGCGGTCGCCCAGGTTCTTGCCAATCCATTCAATCTGGTTCAGCAAAAATCGGGCGTCACCGTCGGACTGTGCGATGAGTTTTTCCACGACGGCGTCTTCGACTTCCACATCCTTCAGTTGCAATCCGCGGGGGTGGTCCCGCAGGGCGCTGAAAATCAGCGTGCGTAAATCTTCTTTGCTGAGGGGTGCAAACAGTATCAGCTGGCAGCGACTCAGGAGCGCGCTGTTGACCTCGAACCCCGGGTTTTCGGTGGTGGCGCCTATGAGCGTCACCGTGCCGTCTTCCACGGCACCCAGCAGCGCATCTTGCTGGCCTTTGTTAAACCGGTGGATTTCGTCGATAAACAGGATGGTGTCCTTGAACATCGCCTTCATCTTGCGGGCGTCGGCCAAAACTTCTTTCACCTCTTTCACGCCGCTGGCTACCGCAGATAAAGCTACGAAGGCTTTCTTGGTGTGCTGGCGGATTACGTGGGCGAGGCTGGTCTTGCCGCAACCCGGCGGGCCCCAGAAAATCATGCTGGGAACGTTGTCGTTCTCGAGACTCTTGCGCAATAGGCTCTGCTCGCCCAGAATCTTATTCTGGCCCAGAAATTCGTCCAGGTTCTGCGGGCGGAGTCTTTCGGCAAGTGGCTGGTCCATTAGGCTTGGGCGTCCTCGTTCACGAATTCGAACTTTGCAAAGCCAGAGGGCAGTTCCCGTGTGGGCCTGCCGTTTTTCAACATGCAGTGGAGCGTAGAGCCCGTAGTGCAGAGTTTGCCGTTTACTGTCGCCTTGTATAAAAAGCGGACACGGAGCCTGTCAACCCGGACCATGGTGGTTTCGATATCCACGAATTCACCATAGTGGGTGGGGTTCTTGAACTGGACGTTCAGCTCCAGGACGGGGCTCGAAAAACCTTCGGCCTCCATGTCGGCGTAGCTTGCGCCCGCTTCCCGGAAATATTCGGTACGGGCCTGCTCGAACCACACGGCGTAAACGGCGTGGTGCACGATTCCCATCTGGTCGGTTTCGGCGTAGCGCACGTCAATGCGTGCCGTATGCTTGAAAGTGCATGTTTCCATGGGCTTAAATATACAAATCATTGTTCAAAACATCGGTCATGAAGAAAGTTTTCTAAAAATGCCCTTTTTTGCAAATCAACAACTTATCAACACTCCGCCCCCCTTTTGTGGACAAAACTTTTGCGAAAAAAGGAAAAAATCGCAAATTTTTTTGCGTAAGTGCTTGATTTTTATTGACAAAACCCACCAAATCTTATTAAATTTGGCTCACTCTATTATCTTTAGGGGTACTAGAGTGCGTGCCAAAGTAGCTCAGCTGGTAGAGCAGCTGATTTGTAATCAGCCGGTCGTAGGTTCGATTCCTATCTTTGGCTCGAAACAAATGCATCGTTGCCCGAGTGGTTAAAGGGGACGGACTGTAAATCCGTTGGCTCACGCCTACCGTGGTTCGAAACCACGACGATGCACGACCACAAGGCCTGCCAATGCGGCAACGTAACGGCAGGCCAAATGCCCAGGTAGCTCAGTGGAAGAGCACTTCCTTGGTAAGGAAGAG
>CALATK010000221.1 GCA_937891805.1 uncultured Fibrobacter sp.
TATGAACGTACAGCCTTATTCCTTCAACACCCCCGAGGAAGCATTTGCAGGTATCGACAAGGATGGGCTGGTGCTTTCACAAGGCAGATATTGGCCTTGCGTTGCAAACGGAAAGCCTTTCCCCGAGGTGCTTGAAGAGCGTACGTTGGTTTATGAAACCGTACTTGCGCCAAAATCCGCTTCACGCATAAGCATTGACGCCATTATTATGGCAAATTCCTGCGGCGGGTTGGAAACCAAGGTCGTAAGCGAAAAGGTTTAATATTTTTAAAGCGCACGGAAAAAACGTGCGCTTTTCTATTGACAAATCGGTTTACATGGTGTAAACTATGGTTAGTCTACAACAAGTAAACCACAGGAGGAATTATTTATGAATGAAATACAGCTCGGCGTTATTGAAAGTAAATTTGCAGATATTATATGGAGCAATGAACCGCTGCGTCCCAAGGAGCTGGAAGCCTTGGCGGAGGCGGAGCTGGGATGGAAAAGAACCACTACATTGACCATATTAAAAAGACTGGGTGAGAGAGGGCTTTTTCAAAATAAAGAGCGGATTATTACTTCTCTGATCAGTCGGGAGGAGTTTTATGCCTTGCAGAGCGAGAAGTTTGTGAATGATACCTTTGAAGAAGTATTGAAGATTATCAAAGACAGCTTGCGCAGTCAGATTAATAAAGAACATCTGGAAAAGTCCCATCTCAAGAATGGTACAGACTTCCAGGGAGGGCTTCTTCTTTGTCAGGGACTTGATGAAATACTGCAGGTACAAATGCCTGCGGCACACGCCCAAGGCAAGTTCCATCGCAAAAGGCGAAAGCCCGCTTTCCTTGATAAAAGTCCCTTCCTTTTGCCACAGCAAAAGGACCCGGTACGCGTCCATGCGCTCTATCAAGGAATCCTCTAGCAAAAGCAAAGTCCTTCGCGGTTCTGGATTCCCCGCATAAAGTCGGCTACCGGCATGGGCTTCTTGCCTTCGGCCTGGATTTCGATGACTTCCAGCAGGCCTTCGCCCGTACCTACGTAAAAGCGGTTATCCTTGAATTCCACCGTGCCGGGGGCAAGCTTCGGGCCCGCCTCCGGAGTATCCGTCTTGCGGAGGTAAACCATACGGCCGCCCAACTTTCCGTAACCGCCGGGCCAGGGGTTGAAGGCCCGGATCCTGTTGTGGATTACGGCAGCAGGCAGATTAAAATCAATCAGGCCTTCTTCCTTTTTCAGTTTCGGAGCGCCGCTGGCCTGGGCATGGTCCTGGGTCAAGTCCTTCTCGCGACCCTCCAGCAACTGGCAGATAGCATCGTCCAGGGCTTCGCAGCCGGGAGTCACCATCTTTTCCAAAAGCGAAGCCGTCGTATCCTGATGGTCAATCGCCACAGTGCGCTGGGCGAGAATCGGGCCGTGGTCCATCTTCTCGTCCAGGCGGAAAACCGTCACGCCCGTTTCTTTAAGGCCGTCGGCAATGGCCCGCTGCACCGGGGCGGCTCCGCGGTACTTAGGCAAAAGACTTCCGTGAACATTTACGGCGCCGAACTTCGCTACGGCCAAAATGTTCTTCGGCAAAATCGAGTAGGCCACCACCACGAAAAGGTCCGCACCGTAGGCCCGCAGGGCGTCCTCGAATTCGGGGGCCTTCAGGTCGGTGGGTTGCAGCACAGGGAGCCCGAATTCGAGGGCCAGTTGTTTCACTGGCGGCGACGTTAGCACGCGCCCACGCCCTGCCGGCCGGTCCGGCTGTGTCACCACAGCTACCACGTCCGCAAAATCACATTCCTTGAGATGCTTCAAAAAACAGGCCGCAAATTCCGGCGTTCCCATAAAAACGACTTTCATGGGATTAAATGTAAAAATTCAAGTTTTTTTCTTCTTCAACCCCAAAAAAGAATGGGATTGTTTTCGACAAAAAACATACCAAATCGAAAAAAACGCTTGGCCGCCATTTCACAAACAAATTAATTTCCAGCCAACCAAACAGATGTTTTCTGACTTTTATCCGCCGATTTTTAAACAATCAAGTCTAAAACGCCCCAATTTTGGCACAAAAACTCTTTTTTTTCGTCCAGAATTTATATTTACAACGAATAAAAGGAGTTTTTATGGATTGGAACGATTTTACCACGCTGACCCGCGACCAGATGCTGCCCATTTGGGATTTTTACTGCAGCGACCCCTTCTCGGTGCTGGGCATCCACCCGCTGGAAACCGACAAGGGCATCAAGACGGTCATCCGCACCTACCAGCCCCAGGCGTCTTTTGTGCGGGGCGAATCCTGCGACGGCGAGGTGGAATTCGACTTCGTCAAGCTGGGCGACACCGGTTTTTACGAAGCCATCCTGGACATGGAATTCGAGCCCTTCTTCTACAACCTGATTATCAAGCAGGCCGACGGCAACGAATACACCCTCACCGACCCCTACGCCTTCCAGCCCGTGCTCTCCGAATTCGACCGTCACTTGATTTCTACCGGCACCCACTACGAACTCTACCGCAAGCTGGGCGCGAACCTGGTGGAACACCAGGGCTTCAAGGGCGTGCAGTTCGCCGTCTGGGCCCCCAACGCCCGAGCGGTCTCCGTCGTAGGCAACTTCAACAGCTGGGACGGACGCCGTCACCAGATGCGCATGCTGGGCAGCTCCGGCATCTGGGAAATCTTCATCCCGAACATAGGCGAGAACGAACTCTACCGCTTCGAAATCCACGGCGCCGACGGCAACCTCCACGTGAAGGTGGACCCGCTGGCAAAACTTTCCGAAGTGCGCCCGGCCACCGCCTCCATCACCACCCACCTGGACGGCTACGAATGGGGCGACGAGCTCTACATGAAGACCCACTGGGCCACTAAGGTCTTCGGTTCGCCCATGAACATCTACGAGGTGCACGCCGGCTCTTGGCGCACCTACGGCGATGGCAACCCCTTCTCCTATCAAAAACTGGCGGAGGAACTGGTTCCCTACGTTCTGGATATGGGCTATACCCATATCGAGCTGATGCCCATCTCCGAATATCCCTTTGACGGCTCCTGGGGTTATCAGGTAACAGGCTATTTCGCCGCCACATCGAGATACGGCAC
>CALATK010000222.1 GCA_937891805.1 uncultured Fibrobacter sp.
AGCAGGGCCTTGAGCCCCAGCATCTCGCAGATGGCCTTGATGCCTTTCGAAAGGTCTTCTTCCTTGTTGCGGTTCTTGCCCACGAGGCAATCCAGGGTGGTCATGCCGAGACCGTCTCCGTTCACTTCGATAGCGCCTCCCTCGAAAATGTAGGGGACGCTCACACCCTTCTTGTATTCCAGCAGGTCAGCAATGCGACCGGGAATCTGGTTGTCGTTTTTCCAGGGCGGGAACTTCGCGCCCCAGGCATTAAAGACCGTCTCGGAAACCACAGTTTCCTTGCCCTTTTTTACGAAGAAGGGACCGTAGTCCCGAATCCAGATGTCGTCGGTCTTGACCATGAAAAAACTGGCGGGATAAGGCCTGTCGGCCACAGCGAATTTTTCGTCCAAGGTCAAAAATTTCTTGTTCGGGACCAGCACGTTCACCGGCTGGAACTCGCTGATGGTGCGGATCAGCTCCACGTAGAACTTGCGGATTTTGACGCCACGTTCTCCGTGCCAGTTCAGTTTGTTGTGGGGGAAGGCAAGCCAAGTGGCTTCCTGTTCTTCCCATTCTGCGGGGTAGCGATAAAGTGCTTTTGTCATGGTCGAAATCCTTGTATTGCCCCAAATATAGGTAAAGGTTAAATCATTCCGTAGAAACGTCCAATTGTGCGGCGTTAATAATAGACTTTATGGAAATCATATAATCCGCCGCCCATCCTAAGTGTATTCAAAGCGTATCCAAAAATTTTTGATTTGTAAAAACATTTGTAAAAACAGTGAAAATTAAAAAAAATTAGACTTTTTGTATCAAAAATATTGACAATTGAGATGCAGTAGCATAGATTTGTAGGTATGAATTCCATCTTGATGTACCAAGACTATAGGCGCTTTTTGCGGGATTATTATGACCTGAAAAAGCGGACCTCCGCATTCTCCTGGCGCGACTATTCGAGAATGTCGGGTTTTGTTTCGCCGGTATTCATGCAGCGGGTTTGCGAGGGCAAGGCAAACCTTGGAAAAAAAGCCACCGTCAAGGTGGCGGACGCCTTCAAGTTTGTCGGCATGGAACGCGATTACTTCTTCAACATGGTGACCTACGCCCAGGCCAAGACCGATGAAAGAAAACGCTACGCTTACGCCGAGATGCAATCCATTGCAGACGCAAACAAGGTGAGTCTTCTCGGTGCAGAGACATACAAGTATTACGACTCCTGGGTCCACCCGGTGGTGCGTGAACTGGCCCCCGCCATGCCGGGAAAGTTGCCCAAAGAGATTGCGGACAAGTGTGTCCACAAGGTTTCCGCCAAGGAGGTGGGGGACTCCATCAAGTTCCAGGTGGATTCGGGAATCCTCAAGAAGGCAGGGGACGGCGCCTATTCGCAGACGGATAAGTTGCTTGCCGGTGATACCCAGTCCATTTCTTTGGCCGTGCGCTCCATGAACAAGCAGATGGCCATCTTTGCAGTCGACGCCATTGACCGCTTTTCGGTAGAGGAACGCTTTGTCTCCGGGATTACCATGGGCGTGTCGGACGATGCCTACATGAAAATTGTAGACGTGCTCAAAAAGTGCCGTGAAAAGGTTCAGGAAATCATTGCCAACGACGACAAGGTGAGTCGGGTGTTGCGGCTGAACTTGCAACTGTTCCCCTTGAGCCAGAAGTTGGAGGCTGCAGATAATGAAAAATAGAGTGTTTGGAAATGTCGGGTTCCTGTTTGCTCTTTGTTGCCTTTTGGCGGGCCTTCTCGCCTGTTCCGAAAAATCTACGGCGGGCGGAACCATAGACGAAAACTCCGTCGCGGAATTTTCTGCCGATGAAAAATCAATCATGGAAAATCAGTTGGATTCCACCAAGAGGCTTGTGGAAGGTGCTCCTGCGGACCTGGGCGATTATGAAGTGGATTCTTCTAATTTCTGGTTCGAAATTAACTTTACCGGAGAAAGGGAAAAATACCTCGAATACGAAAGAGAAAATCCGTATGCCGATTGCTACATCAGCATTTACCGCTCGGAATATGGCGTGTGGAATATAGAATGGCTTGCAAATAACGAGGGTTCCTTTGTACGGACCTTCTTCCTTACTGCAAGCGACAGCGGCGTTACCTACCACCAGAAACTGGACTTTAACTTGGGTTTCGAGGAACGCTGCGAAAAGGAACTTTCCGATTTTACGGAGGCTTGCGAGAGAGGCGGCGGGACCCTGTATCGCCATTTTGCAAACTGCGAAGTCGGAGGCCTGCGCCTGACCTGCTCCACCTTCAAGGGCCATCTGTCTGAAAGTGCGAATGACATTCTGGACCGTGTGGCCGAAGGGATGAAGGAACAGTGCGTAGACAATCACCAACATCAAAATTAAAAACAATAGGAGTTCATCAATGAAAAAGCAAACAAAATACATTTCACTTGCCCTTTCCTTGGCGGTGGCGACGTTCTTTGCCGCTTGCAGTGATTCCAGTGATGACGGCAATCCGGCCCAGTCTGGCGAAGAAAACAACCCGCAACAAGGACAGGAAGAAACGCAACAAACGGGTGAAGGAGATGCTGCTTTTGATAACGTATTTACCGACCCTCGTGATGGACAGGTTTATAAAATTACAACCATTGAAAACCGAATTTGGATGGCCGAGAATATGAAATATAAATACGCAGGGAGTTCTTGTTATGAAAATAGTTCTGAAAATTGTGCTATCTATGGTCGGCTATATACACATGCTGCTGCCGCGGTTGCATGCCCTGAGGGATGGCGCCTTCCTAGTGAATTTGAATTCTTTTCCTTGGTGAGAACCGCTTCTAGTAATGGTAAAGATAATAGCGAAGGTGATGCTGGAAAGTTCCTGAAATCAACAAGTGGATGGGCGGAAGGGGCTAATGGTGTAGATTCCTTTGGCTTTAATGTCCTTCCTGCTGGTTATCTAGATGCAGATGACCAAAAACAATACAAGGACATTGGTCATGGGGCAGAATTCTGGACATCTACAGAAGGTACTAACGACTATTGGTCTGCTGCAATCTTTTTCAAGCAATCCTATGTTGTTATTGGGAAAAAACAGGCTGACAATGAATTATCAGTTCGTTGTATAAATGATATCTAAATGAACTGTAAGGGCTCTATTCCTTGCCCCAAATCTTCAAGATGTCGCCGTACAAATCTATACGGCGGTCGCGGAAATGCGGCCACCAGCGGCGGTTTTCCTCGGTTTCGGCGAGGTCGATTTCTACGGTGGAAACGCCGAGGAAGTCAGGTGCGCACTTCTCGATGAAGTAGCCGTCCGGAGCGGCGACAAAACTGGTGCCCCAGAAGGTGAGGTGGCCTTCGGTGCCGATACGGTTGGCGGCGACGACGAACGTGCGGTTCGCGATGGCGTGGCCTATGTCCTTGACTTGGCAAATTGTGAAGTTGAATCTTCAAGTTCGGAGGATGCCGGAGAATCAAGCAGTAGCGAAGCGACAATATCGTCTAGTTCCGAAAAAGAAGAAGAGTCATCAAGTTCGTCGTCATTAAATAGTGTTTACGATGCCGTAAATAATACTCTAACTGATTTACGAGATAGACAAGTTTATAAAACAGTAGTGATTGGAATACAGGTTTGGATGGCCCAAAATTTGAACTATCTTCCCGAGGATACAGTTGGTACAATTTGGGCGGGACTTTCTGTATGTGGAGGAGGTAGGTACAAATCAAAGGAGGGAGGAAATTGTGATATCTACGGAAGGTTGTATGAATCAGATTTTACCACAAAAACAGAAAATAAAAGGGTAATTTGTCCTGATGGATGGAGTGTTCCAACGAAGGGACAGTATGAAACGATGATTTCCTATCTAGGAGATAGGCCTATAGAAAAACTTGTGTTAAATGATGGTGATTTGTGGCCGGATATAGAGGGGGCAACCAACGAATCAGGCTTCTCTGCATTACCTTCAGGTTATTACAGTAAAAGTCTGGGATATAACTATTTAGAATCGGAAAATACTCAAACCGCATCATTTGCTATTGCAAGACGTTATAGTTATGAGAAAAATCAAATTGGTTTTCTTAGCGACAGAGAGAACATTTGGTATTCTCAATTTGAAGATGGTCTCTATATAGCGTTCCGTTGTATAAAGGATTAGTTATTAATTAAAGGAAAAGAATATGACCGATATTGATCAAACTGATGATTTGGATAATGGTGCTATTGCAACACCTGCGAACTCTTTTAGAGGGGGCAAGGTATATAATTTGGCGAAAAAATTATTTGTTTTGCCGATTGTCTTGCTTCTTGCCTGTTCCGACGACAATTCCGCCTCTGCGACTGCGGATCCACAAACACCGACGTCTTCGGAGTCTACCGGCATATCTTCGTCAAGTGAAAATCCTGGCCAAACAATTGAGAGTTCCGATGAATTTATGATTGTCCCGGAAACGCCGCCTGATTCCGTTCGCGAAGAAATTGAGGCCGCAATGCGCGTTGAATGGCTGAACAACCAAATCAAGAACCTGAAAAATGCGAATGAATGCTCTTCCATTGAAGGTATCACTGAAGAGGAAATATCCTACTGCAAGACAAGGTTCTGCAATCTTTACCCCGAAATCTGGCAAGGCTGCGAAGAATAAAAAAGATTGAGCTTTTTATGTAAAGGAGTTCACTTTAAATTTTGAATTTTTCTAGAAAGGTGGTTGTCTGACCACCTTTTTTATTGCTGTTTTTGCAAAATTTTGATAAAAATTGTTTAAAAGGTGGATTGTAGACTACCTTTTTATAAATATTTTGATTATATTTATGGTCATGAGAATCCTGACCCTAGAAAAAGCCCTTGACGCCTGGCGTTCCCTCCAGCCTCTTTCGGAAGAGGACAAGGCTCGCCTTGCCCGCCGTTTTTCTATCGATTTCAACTACAACAGCAACCATATCGAGGGCAACACGCTCACTTACGGGCAGACGGAAATCTTGTTGCTTTTCGGGAAGGTCATCGGTGAAGCGAATGTGCGGAGCGTGCAGGAAATGGTCGCCAGCGAGGTGTCGCTCAAGATGATGGTGGCGGAGTCCCGCATCAAGGAAACTCCGTTGACCCAGAACTTTATAAGGGGTTTACACCGCACTTTACTGCGCGAAGATTATTCCGTTCATAAGGAACTTCCTGGTGGAATCCAGGTCGGGTATGTGGTTCACGCTGGGCAATATAAGACGCGCCCGAACAGTGTCATTACACGGTATGGAGACCGGTTTGTTTATGCCTCCCCGGAGGAAACTCCTGCGCTGATGACGGATCTTGTCGATTGGTTCAATAGTGCAGAAAAGGAAGGAAAACTGTCTCCTGTGGAATTGGCGGCGTTGTTCCACTACCGCTATATCAGGATTCATCCGTTCGAGGACGGCAATGGCCGAATCGCTCGGTTGCTCGTCAACTACATCTTGGCCAGACACGATATCCCCATGGTTGTGGTCCGCAGCCGAAAGAAAGACGAGTATCTGGAAGCGTTGCATGCAGCCGATTTGAAGGTAGGGGGTGCGCCCAGTTCTGGGGCAAACGCGAGGATTGATGCTATAGCCCCGTTCCTCAAGTATTTCCGCAACATGATCGCGCAAGAAATCGCTGCCGATGTTCAATTTCTCACTAAGCGTGGAGATAACATTTGGTGGTATGACGGAGAGTGTATCGAATTCCGCACGCCGAACTACGGTAAAATTCTTCGGATGATGCAGAGCGAGCCTGTTTTGACAATCGCCGAAATCCAGCGGAAACTTGGCATTCAGAAGTCAGCCGTCAATAAGCTTGTCCAACATCTTCTCGATAAAAAATATGTCGAGAGGGGGAAAGACACTGGGAGTTGGCACGTTTTTATCGCATCGTCAGTGTAACGCATGAAAAAATAGCCGTAAAGGTGGGGCAGCTTATTCGCCCCAAATCTTGAGGATGTCCCCGTACAGGTCGATACGGCGGTCGCGGAAATGGGGCCACCAGCGGCGATTCTCCTCGGTTTCGGCGAGGTCGATTTCTACGGTAGAGACACCGAGAAAATCGGGCGCGCATTTTTCGATGAAGTATCCGTCGGGAGCGGCCACGAAGCTTGTGCCCCAGAAGGTCAGGTGGCCTTCGGTGCCTATACGGTTAGCCGCCACCACGAAGGTGCGGTTCGCAATGGCGTGGCCCCGCATGACGGTGGTCCAGCTGTCCTGCTGGCGCGGGTAGATTTCCTCGGGCTCGCTGTCCATCCAGCCGATGGCGGTGGGGTAGATGAGCACGTCTGCACCCTTGAGGCTCATGATGCGGGCCGCTTCCGGGAACCACTGGTCCCAGCAGATGAGCACGCCGAGTGTTCCGGCAGAAGTTTTGATGGGCTCGAAACCCGTATCACCCGGGATGAAGTAGTACTTTTCGTAGAAGGCGGGATCGTCGGGAATGTGGCTCTTGCGGTAGAGGCCCGCGATGCTGCCGTCGCGCTCGAACACGAAGGCGGAATTGTGGTAGATGCCCCGGGCCCGCTTCTCGAAGAAGGGGAACACCACCACGGCGTTCAGTTCTTTGGCGATGCCCTGCCACTGCGCTACCAACGGGTGGTCCTTTTCGATAGCGAGGTCAAAGAAGTCCGCGTTCTCCTCGAAGGGGAAGTAGGGGGTATGGAAGAGTTCCGGCAGAACCACCAGGTCGTAGCCCTTGCCCTTGAGGGCGCGGGCCTGTTCCACGTACCAGGCGTTGTTGCTGTCGAAATCGCCTGTCCACTTGCCTTGCAAAGTTGCGATCTTAATCTTGCTCATATTGACTCCCGTTGTCATTCTGGAGGCCTCAAAGAGGCCGATAGAATCCATGGACCCTATCGGTCGCCAAAGACTCCCTCCAGGGTGACGTTTTGTACTTATCCCCTAGTCCCTAGATCCTAGCCCCTAGTCCCTAAAATATTCCTTCGCCTTTTCGACGACGTCTTCGATCTTGACCATGGAGAATTCCTTCTCGTTACGGAACTTCCATTCGACTTCGCCGTTGGCGAGTCCCTTCTTGCCGATGGCGATGCGCACCGGAGAACCCCACAGGTCGGCGTCCTTGAACTTCACGCCCGGGCGTTCGTCGCGGTCGTCCACCAGCACGTCGATGCCGGCGGCTTCAAGTTCCTTTTCGAACTTTTCGGCGAGTTCCACGAGTTCGGCTTCCTTGCCAATCGGGACGATTTCCACCTGGAAGGGCGCGATGGACTTGGGCCAAATCGGTCCGAAGTCATCGTGGCTGTTTTCCACGACAGAGGCCATCAGGCGGCCCACGCCGATGCCGTAGCAGCCCATAATGGCCGGAGCGGTGGTCTTTTCGGCGGTGAGGAACTTGGCGCCCATAGATTCGGAGAACTTGGTGCCCAGCTTGAAGATGTTGCCCATTTCGATGCCGCGGGTCTCGGTGAGGAGTTCGCCGCAGCAGGGGCACTTGCAGACTTCGGATGCTTCGGCAATGTCCGCCACTTCGAACTTCGGGAAGTCGCGCTTCGGGTTGCAATGCTTGAAGTGGTAGCCTTCTTCGTTAGCACCGGTCACGAGGTCGAAGGAATCGGCAATCGCTTCGTCCACGATGATGCGGGTGTCGTGAGAATTAATCGGGGATGCAAAGCCCGGAACCATGCCGCAGGCCTTGATGAGGCTGTCTTCGGCCGGGTAAAGTTCCTTCGCCTTCAGCAAGTTGTGGAGCTTGATTTCGGAAACATCGAGGTTGCCCGGGACAACTACCGTGATGAGCTTGCCTTCGAAGTCGAAGAACACGCACTTGGCGGTAGATTCGGCAGGCACGTTCAGGAACTTGGTGAGATCTTCGATGCTTGCGCAGTGCGGAGTTTCGACCTTTTCGAGGGCCGCATTTTCGTCGCCCTTGAACGGCACGCGCTGGAACTTGGCGATTTCGCGGTTCGCCTGGTAGCCGCACTTCTTGCAGAGAATCAGGTAGTCTTCGCCGTTCGGAGTATCGAGCATGAATTCGTGAGCGACCTTACCGCCCATAATGCCCGTATCGCTCTGCACCACCACCGGTTCAATGCCCACGCGACGGTAGATGCGCAGGTAGGCGTCGTATTCTTCCTGGTAGTGACGGTCCAGGTCTTCCTGGCTGGTGTGGAAGCTGTAGGCATCCTTCATCAAGAATTCGCGGACGCGGATAAGGCCGCCGCGGGCACGGGCTTCATCACGGTACTTGGTCTTGAACTGGTAGAGCATCACCGGCAGCTGCTTGTAGCTGTTGAGCACGTAGCGCACGAGGTCAGTCATGGCCTCTTCGTGGGTCATGGCGAGCACCATGTTGTGGTTGTTGCGGTCCTTGAAGCGCAGGAGTTCTTCGCCGATGGCCTGATAACGGCCGGATTCGCTCCAGAGTTCAGCGGTCTGCACCACCGGCAGGTCCACTTCGATACCGCCAATCTTGTTCATTTCTTCGCGGATGATGTTCACGATCTTCTGGATCACGCGGAAACCCATGGGCATCATGGAATAGATACCGGTAGAAACGGGCTTGATGTAGCCGCCGCGCATCAAAAAGATGTGGGAGGGCATGGTGGCATCGCTCGGCGTTTCGCGGAGCGTGACGTAAAAATACTTGGAGAGTTTCATGGTCTTTCCTTTATAGACAAAATCTGCTGGGCTTGAAAAATCCCTATCGTGGGCGTAAAAATAGTAAATGGGTGGCTTGTTTTCCGCTTTTTTGCTAAATTTGGCATTGAGAAATGGCGTTTTGCCACTTTTAGTCTAAAAGAGGTTGATAAAGATGAAGTCCAAATATTTTGCTCTTGGTGCATGTGCATTGGCCCTGACCGCCTGCGATATGCTGGGTGGCCCCAAGCAGGTCACTATCGGTCCCAATTCCACGGACGAACAGAAATTCGCCTATATGCTGGGTGCCCAGTTCGGTGGCCAGAACTTTACCATGATTCCCCGCCAGGTTGGTGCTGAACTTTACGAAGACGAAGTGGTTCAGGGTATTTACGATAATATCAAGGCAGAAAAGGATACCACGTTCAAGATGCAGGTACCGGCCGATTCTATGCAGGCCGTTGGCGCCCGTTTCTCTGCAAAGGCCCGTGAACGCATGGAAAAGATGAAACCCGATAGCGCCGCTATCGCAAACATCAATGGCGACCACCTGAAGATGCAGGCCTACATGGATTCCATGTCCAAGGCAATGCCTGTGGAATCCGCTCCCGTGCCCACCAAGGCCCCCGTGACTCTGGGTGAGAATGCCAGCGACAACCAGAAGTTTTCTTATATGATCGGTGTGCAGTTCGGTGCTCAGTTCCAGTCTATCGGAAATCAGTTCAATACGGAATTCGATGCCGACTACTTTGTGCTGGGCGTCCGTGAATCTGCCGCCAAGGTCCGCGACACCACTAAGGCCTTGACTTTGCCCGAAGATTCCCTGAAGGCCGTGGGTACGCGCTTCAACGAAAAGATGAAGGTCATCCGCGAAGAGGCTATCAAGAAACAGCAAGAAGAACAGAAAAAGTTGGAAGCCGAAGTAGCCGAACTGAAGGGCGAAACCCTTGCTAACGGCATGCCCGCAAAAATTAACTTCAAGGTGAAGGCCACGGGCATTTCTACCAAGGCCGAAAACCTGGAAGCCTACGCCGGTAAGCCTCTGCTGATGTTCTACTTCTCCGCTACCTGCGGACACTGCGCCCATGCCGCTCCCCAACTGGTGGAAATTGCCAAGGAATTTAATCCCAAGGGCCTGACCTCCGTGGCTATCGCCAGCGGTGGAAACAACAAGTCTGGCATCCGTCGTTTCTCTGACGATGCCAAGTTCGAAGGGGCCTTCGACGTGCTGTGGGACGAATCCCGCCAGTTTGGTGAACTTTACAGCGATGGCTACGTTCCTAAGGTTTATCTGGTGAACCCCGACGGTTCTTACAAGCTTTACGCCGCCTTCGAGCGCGAGAAGGAAGACCTGAAGAAGGAAATCGCCGAACTTTTGAACGGCAAGCCCGTGGAATGGAAGGTGGAAGCCCCTGCCGTTGACACGGCCAAGGTGGACACTCCCGCTGTCGCACAGCCCGCACCGGCTAAGGCTGAAGCAAAGGCAGCCCCTGCCCCTGCAAAAACAGAAGCCAAGCCCGCTGAAGCAAAGTAATTTTTGCGGCGAAGCCGCCCTAATCACTAATCACCAACCACTAACCACTTCAAATGGTTATCGCAGAATATGACGTTGTTGTCGTCGGTGGCGGCCATGCCGGCATCGAGGCGACCCATGCCGCCTGGAAACTGGGCGTCAAGACCGCCATGCTCACCATGGACATAAACGCCATCGGTCGCATGAGCTGTAACCCTGCCGTAGGCGGGGTGGCCAAAGGTCAGATCGTTCGCGACATCGACGCTCTCGGCGGCCTGATGGGGCTACTCACCGACAAGGCGGGTATCCAGTTCCGCATGCTGAACATGAGCAAGGGACCTGCCGTTTGGGGCCCTCGCGCTCAGTGCGACATGAACTATTACAGCGAAGTGGCACGGGATGTGATTACGGGTCTTCCTGGCCTTTCTGTAATCCAGGGGGAACTTGCCGCTTTTGAGCGGATGCCCGACGGTGGGCTGGAACTGACCCTCTTGAACGGCGAACGTTATGTGACCCGCTCCCTGGTGATTACCAGCGGGACATTTCTTGCCTCCAAGATGTTCACCGGGCTAGAAACCAGCATCGGTGGGCGAGTGGGGGAGCCCAGCGCCGACAAACTTTCGGAATGCCTCGCCCGGAACGGAATCCGCCTCCGCAGGCTAAAGACCGGTACGCCCAGCCGCCTGGATCCGGATACCATCGACTTTGACGAATGCGAAGTCCAGCGAGGGGACGAATTCCCCTGGCCCATGAGCGACCGCCACCTGGCTGGAACGGTTCCCGGTCGCGACGAAAATTATTTCTGGGGTGACCCGAAAAACAAGTTTATCCGTAACGACTGCGTCTGCTGGATTACCCGCACCAACATCAAGACCCACGACATCTTGAGGAGCGGTTTCAAGGACAGCCCCATGTTCAGCGGGCGCATCCACGGCAAGGGTCCGCGGTATTGCCCCAGCATCGAAGACAAAATCAACCGCTTTGGCGACCGGGACGGCCACCAGCTGTTCCTTGAACCGGAACGGGCGGACATTGGCCGCGTGTATATCAACGGTTTCAGTTCCAGCCTGCCGGCGGATATCCAGCTCGCTGCCATCCACACAATACCGGGACTTACCCGCGCCCGTGTCTTGCAGATTGGCTATGCGGTGGAATACGATTCCGTAGACGCCACCCAGCTTTATCCCACGTTGGAATGCAAGAACGTGCCTGGGCTTTACTTTGCAGGCCAGGTCTGCGGGACTAGCGGCTACGAAGAAGCTGCTGGTCAGGGCCTAATGGCGGGCATCAACGCCGCCTTGAAGGTTAAGAATGAACCGCCCTTTGTTTTGGGCCGTTCCGAGAGTTACCTGGGGGTGATGCTCAACGACCTTACCACCACCTTGCTGGACGAACCTTACCGCATGTTCACCAGCCGTGCCGAGTACCGCTTGTTCCTCCGGAGCGACAACGCCGAGACCCGTCTCAAGGAACGTGCCCACGCCATCGGGATGATTTCAGACGGGGATTACGCCGACTGGAAACGCCGTCTGCAGCAGATGGGCGAGGTTAGGGAGTTCCTGAACGCCGGGTCCGCCTCGCCCGAACAGGCAAACCAGGTCCTTTCCGAAGGTGGCCAGGCTCTGGCCGAAACCCGCACCCGCTGGATCAACGTGCTCCGCCGTCCGGGAATCGACCCCGAACGCCTGTTCGAGACAGCCCTTCCGGAGCGGAACATTCCCCGTCGGGACCAGTGGTTCCTGTACGCCGAAGAGATTTATGCTGGTTTTCTGGAGAGGCAGTCCAAGGAAATCGAGGAACAGAAAAAGATGGAGTCCGTGAAGCTCCCCGCCGACCTGGATTTTATGCAGGTTGGGGTCATCAGTATTGAAAGCCGCCAGCGCCTGAATGCCGTGAAGCCTATGACCCTCGGGCAGGCGTCTAGGGTTCCGGGAGTGCGACCCGCTGACATCACCATGCTTTACCACTGGCTTGAAAACCAGCGCTAATCGGCGCTTGAACGCGGTGGGCATTGTTTTTTCATAATTTTTTGTGACGATTTCCTAGAGGAACCGTATTTTTGCTATCTTTGGCCCGTCAAGTTAACATTTTCCAAGAGGTACATTATGGCAGAAGAAACCGAAGTCAAAACACAAGAAACCAAACCTCAGGAAACAAAATCCCAAGAAAAGTCTCAGGAAAAGAAGGCTCCCGCCGCCAAGGCTGCTGGTGCCAAGAAGAAGCGCCCCGCCGATGCCCGCCGCAAGGGTGGTGCCGCTCCTGCCAAAAAGCCTGCTGCATTTAGCGATTCTCTGGAAGAACGTTTCCCCGCCCTCGCCGCCAAGCTCAAGAAGTCCATCGAGGACGGCATCAAGCAGAAGATCAAGGAAGCCCAGAACGACCCCAAGGTCAAGGCCGCTTCCAAGAAGTTCGCTGCCAAGTAATCGGATTCTTGTAGAAACTGAAAGGCCTCCGTAAGGGGGTCTTTTTTGCTTGTTGAAATGGAAATATTAAGGCTATATTGCAATGTGAAAATTTCTATTATATCTGTGTATAAATGGAGGATTCTATGAATCTCAAAGTGTCTGGAATTATTTCTGTTTTGACCCTTGCCGCCGCTGTTTTTGCGGCTCCGCAGGCCCAACCCGCCGCTAATGCCGCTCCTGCTGCCGCTAATGCTGCTCCGGCCCAAGAGGCTGCGGCCCCTGCAGCTACTGAAACCGCCGCAGCCCCTGCACAAGAGGCTGCAGCCCCTGCTGCTCCCGAAACGACTGCACCTGCGACAGCTGCAGAAGCTGTTCCTGAACAAGCGGCAGCTCCTGCGACTGAACAGGCCGCTGCTCCTGAACAAACGGCCGCCCCTGCCGAAGCACCCGCTGCCGAAGCTGCTCCGACTGAAGAGGCTG
>CALATK010000223.1 GCA_937891805.1 uncultured Fibrobacter sp.
CTTACGATGGCGAAAGTGCGGCGTTTCTCGATTTCCGGATTCATGGCGCCAAATATAGTAAATAGAGAGAAGGGGGTATAATCTAGGGATGAGAATCTAGAGGCTAGGATCTAGGGGCTAGGGAGAAATATCACGGCTTCGCCGTCTGTTATTAACGCACGAAGTGCGTGATTCTTTTCACTAACCTCTATTCTCTAGATCCTAATCCCTTATAAGATTAGTCCCCATATTTAATTTCATCTATGATGATACGGATGGTTCTGCATCACCATCTGCACGCGGTAAAGCTGTTCGGCCATAATCACCCGTGCATGGTCGTGGGTAAAGGTCAGGGGCGAAAGGGAAAGCAGCAAATCGGCGGACTTCTTCAGGTTTTCGTCGATACCGTAGGCGGAACCAATCAGAAAAACGATATTCCCCGGAAAACGGTCTCGCAAGGTGTCGGAGAGCTTGACCGTGTCCATCAGCTTGCCCTCTTCGGAAAGGATAACGCGGCGGTATTCCGACTTCGGGAATTTCTTGTCAAAAAGTGACGCTTCCTGCGCCAGGGACTGTGCGCGGTCATCGAGTTTGGATTCCTTCAGTTCCACCACCTCCAACGGGTACACTCCCCCACGGAGCCGCTTCACGTACTTGTCCACCTCGTCGGCGATAAACGGCGAGCCAGCCTTACCAAAAACTGCGAGAACCCACTTCATAATCAAAGGTGTGTAGTGTGAGATGTGAAATGTAAAATCCGACAGCTCATTACACATTAGTCACTACACATTCCATATCGTTACCTCCCCACGCTCAGGCGGTCGATGAGGAAATTGGGCATTCCGGCCTTGCGCATACGCTCCTGGGTGATAAAGACATCGTATTCCACGCGGATAATGCGGATGCACTTGGTCTCCGTATCCAACAGGCACCAGCTGGCGCGGCAGTCCCGGTCACGAGGCTGGCCTACGCTGCCCACATTCACCAGAAGGCGTTCCGTATTCTCGATGGTGTATTCGTATTCGTCCAGCACCTTGGGAATGGCCATGGGGCGGCTTGCCACAATCACAGGGCTATGGGTATGGCCGATAAAGCAATAAGTTCCAGAAAAATGGTCAAAAGCGTTCAGGGCGTCTTCCAAGTCGGTAATGTAGAGCCAGTCCGCGGGGGACATGGGCGACGCATGCACGAAGGTAATGTCGTTTTCTTCGTGAATGTAGGGCAACGAACGGATGTAGGCCACCGATTCGGCATTCATGTTCTCTTGGGTCCATTCCACGGCCTGCTTGGCGTAAGGGTTAAAGCCCATACTGGACTCGTACTTGATAGCCACGCTGTCGTGGTTTCCAATCAGACACACGTCCATGTTTTCCTTGGCGAGCTGTACACATTCGTTGGCGTCGACACCGTAACCCACAAGGTCGCCCAGGCAGATTCTGCGCTCCACCTTGTTTTCTTTCATGGATTCCAGCACGGCACGAAAAGCCGTAGCATTGGAATGAATATCAGAACAAATACCGTAAAGCATGGAAGTAATAGTAGTAAAATAGTTGTGAGTTGTGAGTTATGAGTCGTGGGTTGCGAGTTATGGGTTGTGAGGTTCGAGGCACGAGGTTCGAGGCATAAGGTCGCAACCTTCGGTTGCTATGAGTCATTTCGGGAATGTCCCCGTATACGCCACCTCAAAATCTCAAAGCCTTGCGACGCAAGGCGAACTCACAACTCATAGCTAAAAATTCTATATTTGTCGCGCCTATGGAAATCGTGGAAGCAAAGACTAAGGTGAGCATCGCCTACACGCTCAAAGAGATGAGCGGGCGCATCTTGGAGGAAATCCCTCCGAGCCACCCCTTTGTATATATCCACGGCTACGACAACATCATCCCCGGACTTGAAACCGCCCTGGAAGGCCGCAAGCTGGGCGAAAAGTTCACCGTAGAGATTCCCTTCGACCAAGGCTACGGCCCTTACCGCAACGACCTGCTGCTCCAAGTTCCCAAAGAAGAACTCCAGGACGTAGGCGAACTCTGGCTGGGCATGGAGCTGGAGATGATGCTGGACAACGACATCCGGGAATTCCAGCTGCCCGACACCGCCGACGAGTTTGTAGATGGACTGAACCTGGACGACGAAGACGACGCCGACGGCATCTACATCGTGAAAGAAATCTACAAGGATACCGTGCTGGTGGACGGGAACCACCCCTTCGCAGGCAAGGACCTGATTTTCGAAGTCCAGGTGGTGAACATCGAGGAGCCCAGTTTCACCGAACTGGAATCGGGATTCCCCGACCGGGACGACAACTACGACGACGGCGACTATCCCGAAAACTACGACGACCGCTACGACGATTTCGACGGGCCGGACAACCATCGCCGCTGGCGCTAGGCAGCACCTGACAACCCCTTTATAAAAACATAAAGCCCCCGGTCCTAAGACCGAGGGCTCTATCAAGCTTTTGGCTTTTCGTGATTATGCTTCGTCGGAGAGTTCCGGAGCCTTCTTGATCACGTTGCGGCGGCCATAGCGGACCTTGGCGGGATCGAAAGTGGTTTCGGCGACTTCCACAGCAGGTTCGGCGGCAACGGCAGCAGGTGCTGCAGGAGCCACGGGAGCGCTGACAGGAGCGGCCGGCGTTTCAACCGGAATGCGCGGAGCCAGGGGGCGACGGCCTTCGGCAGCAGCAGGAGCGGCCGCTTCGGCAGGCTGGGCCACGGGAGCTTCAGAAGAAGCGGCCTGGGCGTCTGCGTTCATTTCACGACGATTGTTACGGTCAGGGCGACCGTCACGGCGGTCACGCCGGTTGCCGCGATCGCGCTGTTCGTTGCGGTCACGGTTCTGACCCTGCTGGGCCTGGCCGTTCTTTTCACCGCGGTTGTCTTTATTCTGACGATCCTTGCGATCACCCTTGTTGTTGCGATCACCACGCTGTGCCATTTCTTGGGCAGAGACAGGACGACGAGAGTTAGGCCTCAGGTTCATGTCCGGGGTGAGCTTCTTAACGATAGGAGTGTGAAGGTTGTCAAGAATCTTGTTAACCTTAGTCAGGATAACGATACAGAGCACGACTGCAAGAGCAGAGCATGCGAGAGTGATTATTTCCATCTAGGCACCTCATAAGTAAGGGTTGAACCGCGACTGCAGGCTGGAAAAGACCTGCAGAGGGGGTGATTGCAAGTGAATGTGTTAGGGGGCCATCTTAATAACGCCTCGGGGAGACTTGACGGCCAGGTTCGCTCCAAAATAACGGAGCAGGTTTTGCCGAAAAAACGGCAAAAAGAGCAATCACGGCTGCAAATTTATAAAAAAATATTCCACTGAAAGCAAAAAAAGCAGAAAAAAGCACCTTCTTGCCTAACATTTCTAAATTATAGCCCATGAAAAAGTCCGTGAAGATTATCCTGATTGTCGTCGCCGCCCTGTTCGTCCTGGTTTTTGCCGCCCTGAAACTTGCCCCCGGGTTCGTGAAGGACTACATCGTGGCCCACTCCGAAGAATACATCGGCCGAAAGGTCAACATCGAAAGCGTGAGCCTGAGTCCCCTGACCTGGACCATCAACGTAGATAACTTCGCCCTCCTGGAACGGGACGGCAAAACGCCCTTTGTCTCCTTCGAAAAGTTCCGCATCAACCTGAACCCCACGAGAATCGTTACCGGAACGGCCAGCGTAGGCGAAATCTACATGAAGGGACTCTACGTGCACGTGGTGCAGAGCGGGGACCGTTTCAACTTCAGCGACATTCTGGATTTTCTCTCCCAGTCCGACTCCACCGCCGCAGACACCGTAGCGGTCGACAGTGCCGCCGCCGATTCCACCGGCATGATCAACGCAGCCGAAATCGCCGACGGACTCCCCGTGAGCATTTCCGTCAAGAACATCGTCTTCGAGAACGGCAACATCATCTACGAAGACGCCAAGGTGGGCTCCAAGATTCACATCAAGGACTTTGGCGTGGCCATTCCCGCCGTTTACCTGAGCAACAAGCAGACCGACGTGGGCGTGAGCCTCAAGTTCGCCGACGGCGGCGACCTGAACGTGGGCCTCAAGGATTTCGCCCTAGCGGCAGGCAAGCCCTACCTCAACGACTTCGTGAACATCAAGGATTTCAAGGGTAGCCTCTCCGCAGATATGGACATCCAGGGCAACCTGAACAGTATTCTCGCTTCCAACGTGAAGGGCATTGTCAGCGTGGATAGCGTTGTGGTCACCGAGGTGAACGACAAGACCATCGGGGCGGGCCACGTGGGCGTTGGCATTGCCGAAGCCAACCTGGAAAAATTCAAGTTCCGCATCGACGCCGTAGTGGTGGACGGCGCATTCGCCCATCTGGATCTGTACAAGGGCGGAAACACCAACATCGACGTGCTGCTCACTCCCAAGGGCAAAGCCGCCAAATCAGACACCGTAGCCGCTGATTCCAATGCGGTTCCGCTGGATTCCCTGGTAGCCCCCGCACCTGATGCTTCGGCGGACTCTACAAATACCGCCAAGGCCGAACCCGCCAAGAAGCTGGACGCCATCGTCACAAAACTCCTGGTGCAGAACACCACCGTCACCGCCAACGACTACACCCTTTCCAAACCGTTTAACTACAAGGTCTCCGCCATCACGGTAAGCGGCTCCAACATCAATTTCGACAAACCCTGCAACGTGAACGTGAGCGCCGCCTTCCCCGAAGGAGGCTCCGTGTCCGTCAAGTACAAGGGCGCCATCAACGACATCGGTACCATGGACGCCTACGTAAGCGTCAAGAACCTGGCCCTCAAGCATTTCAGCAGCTACAGCCTGCACTTTACGGGCTACCCCATTACCGCAGGAACCATGGCCTTCGCCAGCGACAACAAGATGAACAACTTCAATGTCGATAGCAAGAACACCATCGACATCTACAACATTGAGGTTGGCGACAAGGACGACTCTGTGGACCCGGAATACCCCGTGCCCATGAAGGTGGGGCTCTACGTGCTCAAGGACAAGGATGACAAGATCCAGTTCGACGTTCCCGTGAAGGGCAACCTGAAGGACCCCG
>CALATK010000224.1 GCA_937891805.1 uncultured Fibrobacter sp.
TGGGTACGATTTTGCATCATATCGATTTCCTTCCTTTTTCGGAGTGAATTTTCTTTATTTTTCTGTAACCTTCATGGCACGGAAGGAGTTCATAATTGCGATCATGGACACGCCCACGTCCGCAAACACGGCCATCCACATATTGGCAATCCCTACGGCGCCAAGCACCAGTATGACCGCCTTCACGGAGAGGGCGAACACGATGTTCTGCCTCACGATGCGCATGGTCTTGCGTGCAAGGCGTACCGTTGCGGGAATTTTCCTGATGTCGTCGTCCATGATGACGACGTCTGCTGCCTCGATGGCGGCATCGCTCCCGAGGCTCCCCATGGCTATCCCGACATCTACGCGGGAAAGCACCGGGGCGTCGTTGATGCCGTCGCCCACAAAGGCCAGCATGTCGCCTTCGCGCCTTGCCCCGAGCAGGGTTTCGACGCGCTGCACCTTGTCTGCCGGCAAAAGTTCAGCATGGAACTCGTCTATGCCGAGCTCGCCCGCCACCGCCTCGGCAGAGCGCCTGTGGTCGCCGGTGAGCATCACGCATTTTTCGACACCGGCAAGCTTAAGCCCGCCGATGGCTTCAGCGCAGCCTTCCTTGACCGTATCCGAGATGACGATGGTCCCGAGGAAAACGCCCTCCTGGGCGACATAGATGACGGTCCCTGCGGACACCTGCGGCGTGAATTCGATTTTTTCGCCCAGCATTAGGCGCTCGTTCCCGAGCAGTGTCGGCTTGCCATCTACGGGAATGCGGATTCCCCTGCCCGGGATTTCTTCAGAAGCCCCCACGCGTGAAAGTTCCGGAGCTGCACCGGCGTGGGTATTGGCGTAGGCTTCCAGCACCGATTGCGCAATGGGGTGGTTCGAACAGGATTCCCCGAGGGCTGCGATTTCCAATAGCTTGTCTGCATCTATTCTAGAGCCATTCCCACTCGCTTGTTCTGCAGGCAGGATTTCCACCACCTTGAATTCGCCTTTGGTAAGGGTCCCCGTCTTGTCGAAGACCACCGTCTTTACCTTGGAGACGACTTCGAGGTAGTTACTCCCCTTCACCAGAACGCCCAGTTTGGAAGCGGCCCCGATGCCCGCGAAGAATCCGAGGGGGACCGAAATCACCAAGGCGCAGGGGCACGAAACCACAAGGAAAATGCAGGCGCGTTCAATCCAGGTGGCCCACTGTTCACCGAAGAGCAACGGCGGGACAATGGCAAGCAGTACCGCCGCCACCGTAACGATGGGCGTGTAGACGCGTGCAAAACGTGTAATAAAATTCTCGACGCGGGCCTTCTTGCTGCTCGCGTTTTCGACAAGTTCCAGGATGCGGGATACCGTGGAATCTTCGAAAGCCTTGGTCACCTTCACCTTGAAAGTGGAACTTCCGTTCACGCAACCGCTAATGATGTCGCTCCCGACAGAGACTCTCCTCGGCACGGATTCGCCCGTGAGCGCCGCGGTATCCACCAGCGATTCTCCCTCGACCACAACACCGTCCAGGGGAATGCGCTCTCCGGGCTTCACCACGATGATGTCGCCGATTTCCACCTCGTCCGGGTCCACCTGGACAAGCGACCCGTCGCGTTCCACGTTCGCATATTCGGGGCAAATATCCATCATGGCACTGATGGATCTGCGGGACTTGCCTACCGCATACCCCTGGAAAAGTTCCCCCACCTGGTAAAACAGCATGACCGCCACCGCTTCCGAGAACTCGTGAATCCCGAAGGCGGCCACCGTCGCGACCACCATGAGGAAGTTCTCGTCAAAGACCTGGCCACCCCGAATGTTCTTGAACGCCTTGCCGAATATGTCGTAGCCCACAATCAGGTAGGGGACTGCATACAGGCAGAGCCAAAGAATCCAGTTGTCGCCTAGATTGCCGAAGTGTTCCACTGCGATAAACGCAAAAAAGAACACGGCGGAGACGACAATGCGAACAAGGTTTTTCTTCTGGGATTTGGTCATGAAGTTTTCTAGCCCAGGATTCTGCAGTCGGGTTCCACCTTGGCGCAGATGGCCTTGGCCTCTGCAAAGATGGCATCAAAACGGTCATCCGGGGCTTCCAGCGTAAACTTCTGCGTCATGAAGTTCACCGACGCATCTATCACGCCGTCGATTTTCTTGATGGCGGCTTCCATCTTGGCGGCACAGTTTGCACAGTCGAGGTCTTCGAGTTTGAATTTCTTTTTCATGATGTTTCCTTACTTTATTTGTTAAACTTTTCCCAGACATCCCGCGTCAACGATGTTCACTTCGGCTGGCCCGGTGAACTTGCAAATTCTTTATTCCAGAACGTGTTCCATACCCTGGTTGAATATGGTTTTCACGTGTTCGTCGGCAAGGGAGTAGTACACCACGCTCCCCTCCTTGCGGAACTTCACCAGGTTCGAGTGCTTCAGTATGCGCAGCTGGTGCGAAATGGAGGACTTGGTCATGGAAAGTAGCACCGAGATGTCGCTTACGCACATTTCGGCGTTCATCAGGGCGCAGAGAATCTTTACGCGGGTAAAGTCGCTGAAAATCTTGAAGATATCCGCGATGTCCATCAGGAGTTCGTCTTCGGGGATGCGTGGGCGCACGGCCTTCACCACGTCGTCGTGGATGCAGGTGCAGTCGGTGCCTTCCAATTCAATATCGTTTTCCACTTTTCCAGTCATATTCGCCTCTGGACCGTTCGGGTCCTTTTTTGACTTTTTGAATCCGTTTTCAGCCTGCTTTGGACTACCATAGTCCGTTTAAATTTTTCAACAGTTGAACAATTGTTCAACTTTTAATGTAGAAAAGGCAGGACCGTATGTCAAGGGATTTGGCTTTTTTTATATTTTTTTTCGGAGATTGTTATGGAAAGATACAATGTAACGGGTATGAGCTGCGCCGCCTGTGTTGCCCGCGTGGAGCGCGCCGTGAAGGCCTTGCCCGGGGTAGAACGCTGCGACGTGAACTTACTCACCCGTTCGATGGTCGTAGAAGGTCCGGTGCCTGGCGACGACATTATCAAGGCCGTGGAGGCCGCCGGCTACGGGGCCGAACCCCTTACGGCATCCGGCAAAAAAAATTCCGCCGAAACGGGACGTGATAGGCTCGAAGACAAGGAACTCCCGGTGCTCAAGAAGAGGCTCGTCTGGTCGCTCCTGTTCTTGCTCCCCCTGCTATATTTCAGCATGGGGCACATGTCGTTTGACTTTCCCTTGCCGCGCTGGTTCCTGGAACCGGAGCCGAACCACGTGGCCATGGCCCTGTTGCAGCTCGCGCTTACGACAGTGGTGCTGGTCATCAACCAGAAATTCTTTGTAAACGGTGCCCGAGGAATCATAAACCGCGCTCCCAACATGGATTCCCTCGTGGCCCTGGGGGCGGGAGTGTCGTACCTGTACAGCCTCGCGGTGCTTTTCGCGATGTCGCGGGCCCAGCTGGTCGGCGGCTCTGACGCCGCAAAGGCCTTCATGGACAAGTTCTTTTTCGAGGGGGCGGCAACCATCGTCACCCTGATTACCGTCGGGAAACTCCTGGAGGCCATATCCAAGGGCCGCACCACGAACGCCCTCAAGGCGCTTATGGATCTCGCCCCCAAGACGGCGACGCTCCTGGTGGACG
>CALATK010000225.1 GCA_937891805.1 uncultured Fibrobacter sp.
GTTCTTACGGGTCAGAACTGTTCGTGCGGGAGTAAACTCTTGTGACTGTTAGTCCCTGCGAGTTTCCGCCGAGAGGCTACACGTTACAGAGAGGATTGCTGAGATTCCCTTACGCATCGGACATACCTAAAATCTTCCTTATTGCCATGGTTAACCAATCCGCCGTTTTTCTCGCAACCAAAATTTACGTTTGAAGCAAGGTTTTCGTTGGATTCGTTTGATAGCCAAAAACTTGCACACTCCCCCATTTTTCTATTTCGATCATAGCCCCCAGGTAACAAGTTAAAACCGTACTCGTCCATCCCTTTCAGACTGTCTGGCCATCCTTCTGTTGACCTAAGTTTTCTCTCTAATTCATCTGTGTATACCTCTGGATGTCGATCAAGTATAAAGTACCACAACCGCTCATAAAAATCTGTTTCTGTAGGGAGCCTCCAGCCATCAGGACATATTCCCTGAATTGAGTCGCCTAGCCCAAGGGCGCCATGCCATTCATTTTTTAAGGTGTCTCCAACTGCCGCGTCCCAGTTGTACATTCGTCCATATTTCGCACAATTTTCTGGATTGTCATTATAGCAAGCGCTGTTTATGTAAGTGAAAATGCCGACACAAGTTGCCCAGCCCGAAACTGATGAAAATGTGGAATCTTGCTCGCCACAGGGGACCACTTCTCTGGAGCAACTAATACATGTTGTGGTTAACACATAATAGTTCAAGTTCTCTGCCATCCACTCAAGTCCGTTTATGACGGTTGTTTTATAGGAGTGGCCGTCGCGGGTATCATACAGTGTTCCATATTCAGGCGTATAGAATGGAATAGTTTCTTCAGGGCCAGAGGAAGATTCCTCATTACTGCAACAACAAATCACTGAAGTGAGAAGTATAAGGATTTTTTTCATGGTATCAAAGAAATTAATCTTGTTGATATTTCTACCGGATTCGCCAGTCGATAGGCTCGATTCCCTTGCTTGCAAGGAATGCGTTGGCCTTGCTGAAATGCTTGCAGCCGAAAAAGCCGCGGTAGGCCGATAGGGGGCTCGGGTGGGGAGCCGTTAGAATCAGGTGCCCGCGGTTTGGCGCCACCAGGGCCTGTTTCTTGATGGCGAAACTGCCCCACAGCAAGAACACCAGGTTTTCCCGCACCTGCGAGAGCCTCTGGATGATGGTGTCGGTAAAGGTCTGCCAGCCGATTCCCGCATGGCTTGCCGCCTGGTGGGCCCGCACCGTCAGGGAGGCGTTCAGGAGCAAGATGCCCTGGTGGGCCCAGCTTTCCAGGTTCCCGTGTTGCGGGGGCGTGATGCCAAGGTCGTCGTGGAGTTCCTGGAAGATGTTGATAAGGGAGGGGGGCGGGTCGATTCCGTTGGGCACCGAGAAACAGAGCCCGTGGGCCTGCCCGGGATTGTGATAAGGGTCTTGCCCGATGATGACGGCCTTTACCTTGTCCACAGGGCAAAAGTCCAGGGCCGCAAAGATTTTCGGTCCCGGCGGGTATATCACGTGGTGTTCTGCCTTCTCCTTCAGGAGGGTTTCCTTTATTTTCTGGAAATAGGGCTGCTCGAACTGATCGCCCAGGAGTTTCAGCCAGGATTCTTCAAGTTTAACCATTATGGCCGAAAAATACTTAATTATTTTGCCAATGTCTCCATTGATGCTTATATTTCTTTTGTTGAACACTGGTATATTCGCCTAAAAAAGGAGGCTTCCATGACAAAAACATTCGCTATGCGCCTGGCTGCTATTTCTGCTGTGGCTATACTCTGCTCTTGTGGCGATTCCTCTACGGGAGCCAAGGATGATGGGGACAAATCCTCCAAAGAGTCTGTGAAGTCTGTTTCTGGTTTGGGGAAGTGCTCGGCAGACCGTGCGGGTGAAGTCCTCTATGTAGAAGACGAAAAAGCCGAGTATATCTGTATTCCTAACGAATGGAAAAATACCGGCGCCACCGAAAATAGTGAAGGTGATGAATCTGACACAAGTTCAAGTCCCTCCAAAAACAAGTCATCGTCTTCGACAAAGGGAAGTAGTGGAAGTACTTCGGGTTCAAGCAGCGCCTCTGATTCGGGTAAGAATTCCTCTGGGTCTGGCTCTGCAAGTTCTTCAAGTGTTGCACAGGAGCCGACTTCTAGTGCACCCGGCGCAAATGAAACCATTCCTACGAAGCCTGTGAGCAAGGCCTTTTCGGGAGTGGTGCAAAAGGGCCCGTTCACGAGTGGCTCTACTATGAAAATTTGGGAACTGGATGAGGATTTGGCCCTGACGGGAACGAAGTTTGAATGGGAGGTATCTTCGTCTCTTGGTGAATTTTCTTCGCCTAAGTTGAATCTTGCTACCCAGTATGGATTGCTTCAGGCTACGGGAACCTTCTATAACGAGGTTTCGGGCTCTACAACGACAGGAGATTTTACCCTGAAGGGAATTGTGGACCTGAGTAACCGGGACAAGGCGAACTTGAACATTTTGGCTCACCTGGCTTACAATAGGGCGATGGCTCTGTTTGCAACAGGAGATTACAAAAACATTCCGGCAGCCAAGTCTAAGGCCGAACAGGAAGTGATGGAAGCGTTCTACATGAATCCGAAGGATGCCCCCCTGAACCACGCCTTTGAAGATTTGAGCATCTTTGGCACAACCAACGACGATGCCAAACTCCTGGCGGTGTCTATCCTGCTTACTCGGGGATTGAATCCGACGGGAATAACGTCTACCACGGCGGAACTATCTGCGGATATCAAGGATGACGGTAAGTGGAACCAGAGTTCGGAATCTACGACGCAGGTGACCGTTGCGGATTGGGCGCTTAACAATTTGGCAAACAATTCCAAGATCCGCACCAGGGTAGAAACCCAAGGTGGTAACGCCCCCGATTTCGAAAGATGGATAGGGGAGTTTATTGAGGGCGTCTATTCCATTCCCTGTACCGACAAGTTGGATGGGAATATGGAACAGATTGCTGTTGCAGGAAGTTCGTACAATGGTAAAAAACTGGTCTGCGATGGCGGCAGCTTGAGATTTGCAACAAGGCTGGATACCCTTATCGGGTATGCGTGTACCGCATCCAGGGACGGAGTCATTAAGAGTTACATTGACCCCTATTATGGCACTGAAAAGGAGCAGATTTGCGATAGCGGCGTTAAAAGCTGGAGGGACGTTGGAATCTACGATTACTCCAAGGAGGATTTCTTCAGCGAGACTGCCAATTATGGCACGCTCAAGGACAGCCGCGATAACAAGACATACAAAACCATAAAAATTGGTGCCCAGACCTGGATGGCCGAGAACCTGAATTATTCTGATTCTACGAAGATGACGAATTTGAAGGGAAATTCCTGGTGCTTCAACAACCGCCCAAAGAATTGTGAAATGGCGGGAAGGCTTTATACCTGGACGGCGGCCATGAATTTGGCGTCGTTCTACCTCGAAGAAAGTGCGGCCGACGTTATTGCGGAAAAACATCAGGGTGCGTGTCCCGATGGATGGCATATCCCGACCTCTACAGAATGGAATGACCTTATGGAGTATGTCGAGGCGCTAGGTACCGAGTCCTATGCTGGTTCTTACTTAAAGTCCAAGACGGGGTGGCAAAGCTATTTGACCAGTGTGAAGTCTTTGGACGAATACGGTTTTTCTGCGATTCCCACGGGAGCCTATTACGGAAAATATGCCAATGCGGGGGAAACCTATAGTGCCTATACCTTTGATGACGAAGGCCAGTTTACCAATTTCTGGTCTGCAACGGAAGCCCCCAAGACAGCTGCGGCCACGAAGGCTCTATATTGGTTCTTGGATTACCGCTACAACTATTTTGATGTAAGTACCGATTACAACCAGAAGGGGCGCGGATTCCCGATCCGTTGCGTCAAGAATTGATTTTGGAAAATCTGCCTTTGATTCTTGTTTACGCCGGAAGTGCCCTGATGCTTCTCAATATCGTCCGTTACATTTTGCTGGAACGGGTTGTTCTCAGGTCGAACTACTGGGACAAGGGCCGCGGCCCACTCCACATTCCCCTGGCGCTGTTGGTCCTGTTCCTCTTGGGCTACCTGGCGGTTGGCTATGTGGGGACTTTCGACAACGTGGTCCCATCCATCCTCTTCGGGGGTAGTCTTTTTGTTTTCTTGATTCTTTCCTTGATGAAGATTATCCTCAAGAAAGTGGAAGAAGGGGAGGAACGCATCGGGGCTGTCCACAAGGACTTGAACGCAGAAAAGAAGGAACACGAGGCCAAGTCCGCATTCCTTTCTAACATCGGTCACGATATCCGCACCCCCATGAACGCAATTATGGGCTGTGTCGCCCTTTGCAAAAAGGAAGACGCCACCTTGCCCGAAATCAGGGAGAATGCTGCGAAGATAGAGCGCTCCTGCCAGCATCTGCTGTCGCTGGTGAACGACGTGCTGGAAATGAGCCGCCTAGAAAGCGGTAAAATCGAGACGGAAGAGTCCGCCCTGGACTTAAGGGAAATGGTGGCTGGCTGGCATGAAACATTTGCGCCTCGGATGCAAGAGAAGAACATTGACTTCACTGTGGATTGCAGCGGCGTAAAGGACCCGCTGGTTCTTTGTTCCCGCCAGGGTTTCAACCGGGTCGTCATGAACCTCTTGAGCAACGCCTGCAAGTTTACGCCCGATGGTGGAGAGGTTTCCTTGAAACTTTCCGAAAAGCCTTCGGAAAGGGAGGGTTTTGGCCTGTACGAATTGCGGGTGAAGGACAACGGAATCGGCATGACCGAAAGTCTTGCGAGCCGCCTGTTCGACGCCTTTGAAATGGAGCGCTCCTCCTCGTTGAGCGGCGTCCAGGGCGTGGGCCTTGGAATGGCCATCACCAAGCGCATTGTAGACCAGATGGACGGAAAAATCCAGGTGCAGAGCCAGTCCGGAAAGGGTACGGAGTTCGTGGTGACAGTTCCCATGCGCCTCCAGTCGGCTATGCAGACCCAGTGGAATGCGGACTTGCCGAACTGCCCGGTGAACTTTGCCGGCAAGCGGGTCCTTTTGGTAGAGGACATGGCCGTCAACCGCGAAGTGACCGGTTTGATCCTGAAAAACATTGGCTTCGAGGTGGAATTTGCGGCAAATGGCGAGGAGGGCGTTTACAAGCTGTCCAGCGCCCATCCCGGCTACTACGACATGATCCTGATGGATATCCAGATGCCCGTCATGGACGGTTACGAGGCCACCCGCCGGATCCGCCGTCTCGGCAATGTGGAACAGGCCTATGTCCCCATCGTGGCCATGACCGCCAATGCCTTTAGCGCAGATATAGAAAAGGCCATGGAGGCGGGAATGAACGCCTACGTGGCCAAGCCTATCGATGTAGCGGTTCTTGAAAAGACCCTGGCAGGATTTTTCGGGAAAAAGGTCTAGTCCCGCAAGAATCCGGTGAGCGGGTCGGAGGCGGAAGCCCCGCGCGTGAGCACGCGCCCAAGGCCTGCCAGGTAGGCCTTGCGACCCGCCTCTATCGCAAGCTTGAAACTTTCCGCCATGAGTGTCAGGTCGCCTGCCGTTGCGAGGGCGGTATTCGCCATGATGGCCGCCGCTCCCATCTCCATGGCGGCACAGGCTTCGGAGGGTTTTCCGATTCCCGCATCTACGATGATGGGCAAGTCGATTTCGTCAATCAGAATCTGGATGAATTCCCGAGTGGAAAGCCCCTTGTTGGACCCGATGGGGGCGGCAAGTGGCATCACTGCAGCGGCTCCTGCGTTCACCAGGTCCCGAGCCACGTTCAGGTCCGGATACATGTAGGGCATCACCACGAAACCTTCCTTTGCCAAAGTCTCCGTAGCTTTTACCGTCTCGTAGTTGTCGGGCAGCAGGTACTTGGTGTCCCGCATGATTTCGATTTTCACGAAGTCGCCGCAGCCCAGTTCACGGGAAAGCCGTGCGATACGCACCGCCTCGTCGGCATTCCGCGCACCCGAGGTGTTTGGGAGCAGCGTCACTCCCTTGGGAATGTAGTCCAGAATATTCTCGTGGTCCTTGGTGTTTGCCCGGCGCACGGCGAGAGTCACAATCTGCGCCCCCGCGTCCCGCACCGCCGTCTCGATGAGCTTCAGCGAATACTTGCCGGAACCAAGAATGAAACGAGACGTAAATTCGTGACCGCCGATAACGAGAGAATCTTTAACCTGAGAGTCTGCCATAAAGCCTTCTTGTTTGCACGTGGAATATAGAAAAAACATTGTTTTTCGGAACGAATTGTCTTTTTTTGAACAAGGAACTTCTTTGTAAAAAACATTTCACGCGGTGCGGATGTTTGGAAACTTTGAATTTTTTGAAAAAATTATATCTTTGACAAAGAGGTATTTGTATGGATTTTCGTAAGATCTTTGCTTCTATGGCCTTGTTCGGCTTGGCCTCTACGACCTATGCCGAACTATCTGTCGACGATTATACCGAGGCGGCCTGGATAACAACGCGCTTTTATGGCGCCCAGCGTTCCGGCGAAGGGCCCAACTGGATTCTGGATGGGACTAATTTCCCTACCAGTTTTACTACCGACAGTTATCAGGGTAAGGATGTAAGCGGAGGCTGGTTCGACTGCGGTGACCATGCTATGTTCGGCCAACCTCAGAGTTGGGCTTCTTACATTTTGGCGGTATCCTATGCCGAATTTACCGAGGGTTTTTATGACCTCTACACAGGCGACTACACGGACTACAAGGCCAGTGGCGATTATACCCGTGCAGGAGGCAAGCCCAACAAGATTCGTGACTTGTTGGAAGAACTTCGCTATGAGGCTGATTTCTGGGTCAAGGCGGCACCTGATGCCAATACATTCATTACGGTAAAGGGAAACGGCGACCAGGATCACAAATACTGGGTGACTGCAGGCAAGATGAGTACCCTGAGCACCGAGGAGGGCGGTAGTCCCCGCGAAATCACGGCCAACAAGGAAGACGGCTACACGCCCGGAATGGTGGCCGCCATGATGGCGGTGATGGCCCGCGTGGACCCCAGTGCCGACAATCGCGCCAAATATTTAGAGACGGCAAAGAACGCCTATGCCTATGCCAGTTCCCATTCGGGAGTTT
>CALATK010000226.1 GCA_937891805.1 uncultured Fibrobacter sp.
CTGGATGCCCTCATAGCCGAGGCCTGCGAGTTCGCGGGAGTCTCCTTGGTAGAAATGGACATGTTCCGCGCAGGCAAGCGCCGGACCGTGCGTTTGTATATCGACAAGCCCGAGGGCGTTTCTATTGACGATTGTTCCAAGGTGAGTAGGCACTTGTCCGACGCTCTGGACCTGGACCCCGAAGTTATCGAAGGCGCCTACACGCTGGAAGTGTCGTCGCCGGGGCTTGACCGCCCCCTCAAGTCGGTCGCAGATTTGCTCCGCAACAAGGGTCGCACCCTCAGGGTGACCCGCAGTACCGGCAAGCCCATTACCGGAAAGCTTTTGGATGCGGACGAGGATAATTTGACGCTGGCCCTCAAGGGAAACGCCGGAAACGTGGTCGTTCCCAGGTCCGAGGTGCTGGTCGCCAAGGTGGATGTACAAATATAATAGGAAGGTCAATTCATGAAAAATGAACCGAAAGTCAATTTGCTCGAAGCCCTGAAGGCCGTTGTAGATGCCAAGAACATGGATGATTCCGTGGTGCTGAACGCCTTGAAGCAGGCTTTGATTTCTGCCGCCAAGAAGTATCTCCACGTAGACAAGAAAATCGACGTGGAAATCACCGAGGACGAAGTCCACGTGTTCCTCCGTGCCAAGGTGGTGGACGACTATCCGGACTACGACCCCAGCATGACCGCCGAAGAAGTGGAAAAGTTGGACGAAGAATACATGCTGGTTCCCGAGGCCCAGGAATTCGACGAAGACGCACAGCCCGGCGACCTGCTCGAAATGGAAGTCCCGACCACCACCTTCGGTCGTCAGGCCATTCAGACCGCCAAGCAGCTCCTGACCCAGCAGATTCGCGACGCCGAACGCCAGAAGATTCTGGATACCTACAAGGGCCGTATCGGCACCATGATTAGCGGCGAAGTGCTCCGCCTCGAAGGCCGCAACGTGATCGTAAGCCTCGGCAAGCAGACCGAAGCCGTGATTCCGCCCCGCGAACAGATTAGCCATGAACGCTTGGGTCAGGGCCAGTCCGTGAAGGCCGTGATTGCCCGCGTAGAGGAATCCTCCAAGAACGGTGCCCAGGTGGTGCTGTCCCGCGCCAGCGGTGATTTCCTCAAGGAACTGTTCCGCCAGGAAGTGCCGGAGATTTACGAAGGCTCTGTGGAAATCAAGGGCGTTGCTCGTGAACCCGGTTATCGCGCAAAGATTGCCGTGTTCTCCCGCGACGAAAAGATTGACCCGGTTGGCGCCTGCGTAGGCATGAAGGGTGCCCGCGTGCAGACCATCGTCCGCGAACTGGGTAACGAACGTATCGACATCGTTCACTGGAACGAAAACCTGGACGTGTTTATCACTCGCGCCCTTGCTCCGGCCAACATCGTGAAGCTTACCGAAGTTCCCGGCACCCAGCGCGTGGTGGTGGTCATTAACGACGAGAACCTGGCTCAGGCTATCGGCAAGAACGGCCAGAATGTGAAGCTGGCCGCAACGCTGGTGGGTCGCGACCTGGATGTGTTCGGCGAAAAGGAATGGTCCGAAAAGTCCGACGCCGAAAAGGCCGAGGTCATGACTCCTCGCGAACAGGAACTCCGCCGCAACGCTCACCGTGCAGAGAGCCTCTTTGCCAATGCCGGTTCCGAGGATTCCACCGAAGAAAACGCCAGCGAAGCCCAGGAGACCACTGGAGAAAACGCCTAAGGAAAAGTTTTCGGCAGGGGATTTTTAAAAAGGATTAGATAGGCTTTTAATGAGTATGGAAGATCAAATCAAACCGACGGACTGGGCACAAGAACACGGACTGAAAGTGGACGTGGTCATGAAGCTGCTGAGAGATGCAGGTGTCACTGTCCGTACCCAGGTGTCCAAGGTGGCCGCCTCGGATTACGAGAAGATTGAAGAGGCTGCCGCTGTTGAAAAACAGAAGCAGGATTCCAGGAGTAAGAACCTGAAGAGCGCTTCGTCTTCGGAATCCCAGGAAAGCACACCCAAGAAAAAGTCCGCCACGGAAACCGTGACGGTCAAGAACGGTGTGACTATCCGCCGCATCAAGGCAACAAAGCCCAAGGCCACTACGGAAAAGCCCGCTGCGACAAAGACCAAGGCTGCGGCCAAGGCCGAAGATGCTTCGACAAGCATAGCAGCCGCTGCCCCGAAGGCTCCCGAAGTTGCTGCCGCTCCTAGCCCAGTTGCCCCTGCAGAGACACCGAAGGCTCCTGAAGTTGTCGCGCCTGTAGCCGAAGTTCCTGCAAAGCCTGCGGAACCTGCCAAGGAAACTCCTGCCGAGGTAAAGCCCGAAGTCAAGGCCGAAGCCCCTGTAAAGACTGACCCGAAGCCTACGGCTGCGGCAAAGCCTGCTCCTGCAAAGCCTGCAGAACCCACCATGATGACCTCTTCTACGGAGCTGAAGCAGCCTCCCATGAAGGCCCAGGTGTTCAAGCCCGATGCGGCTATCCTTGCCCGTATCGCCAAGTCCCAGCAGCAACAGCAGGCTGGGCGCGGTCCTAACAACCGCCGTCCGGGCGGCCCCGGCGCTCGCGGCCAGGGTAATGCCCAGGGCTACACGGGAACCTTTGGCCCCCGCAATGCCGGCAACGGTCAGGACAATCGTGGTGGCAACTTCCGCGGCGGCCAGAATGGCGGTCGCGGTGGTTTCGGCGGAGGCCGCTCCAGCGGATTCTCCGGCGGCTCCATGCAAGACGCCTTCAACGCCAGCAACGGTGGTGTCGGTTTTGGCGGTGCCTCTTCCCAGGGTGGAAAGGGCGGTAACGCCAAGGGCCAGAACGGCCGTCATGGTAACGACAAGAACCGTCGTGGAAACGGTCGCGACAGGCAGGAACAGCAGAAGGAACAGCAGCAGGAAATGGTTCGCCAGAACGTTTCCCGCGTGATGGCCGACTTGTCCAAGAAGCCTGTCAAGAAAGTTTATCGCAAGGAACACAACGACAACGATTCCGGCGAAGAGAAGAAGATTCTCAAGACCTCCGACTTTATTACCGTGGGCGAACTGGCCGGTCTTATGGACCAGATGCCTGCCCGCGTCATTGCGAAGTGCATGGAAATGGGCATGATGGTGACCATCAACGCCCGCCTGGACTTCGAGACCATCCAGATTCTGGCCGACGAGTTCGGCTACGAAGCACAGTTGATGGAAGAATACGAAGAAGCGGTTCTCGGCGTGGAAGAAGAATCCGAAGAGAACCTGCAGCCCCGCCACCCGGTGGTGACGGTGATGGGCCATGTGGACCATGGTAAAACCTCCTTGCTGGACTGGATCCGCAAGACTCACGTGGTGTCCGGCGAATCTGGCGGCATTACCCAGCATATCGGTGCCTACGAGGTGACGACTAAGCAGGGTAAGGTGACCTTCCTGGATACTCCGGGTCACGAGGCCTTCAGCGCCATGCGTGCCCGCGGTTCTCAGGTGACCGACGTGATTGTGCTGGTGGTGGCCGCCGACTCCATGGTGATGCCCCAGACGGTGGAATCTATCGAACTGGCCAAGCGCGAAAACGTGCCCATGGTGGTTGCCATTACCAAGATTGACCTGCCTACGGCCAACCCCGACAAGATTCGTGCCCAGCTGGCCGAACGCGGTGTGGAAGTGGAACAGTGGGGCGGTCAGACCAGCTGTATAGAAGTGTCGGCCCGTACGGGCCAGGGCATGGACCAGCTGCTGGAAACACTTGCTCTCGAAGCCGAAGTGCTGGAACTCAAGGCCAACCCCGACGCACACGCCAAGGGTGCCGTGGTGGAATCCAAGCTGGACGTGGGCAAGGGCTCCATGGCTACCATCCTTGTGCAGAACGGTACCCTCCATGTGGGTGACCCGTTTGTCTGCGGTATCTACGCCGGTAAGGTCCGTGCCATGTTCAACGAGCGCGGCGAACAGATGAAGGTGGCGCCTCCCTCTGCACCTTGCCAGGTGCTGGGCTTTGACGGCACGCCTCAGGCTGGTGACGACCTGATTGTGGTGGACGACGAAAAGACCGCCCGCGAAATTGCAAGCAAGCGGCGCATGGCCGCTCGTGAACGCGACCTCCGCGCCCGTAGCACCATTTCTCTGGAATCCAAGTTCAACGAACAGAAGGAAGGCAAGCTTTCCGAACTGAACCTTATCGTCAAGGCCGACGTGGGCGGTTCTGCCGAAGCTCTGGCTTCTTCTCTGGAAAAGCTTTCCAACAGGGAAGTGAAGGTGAACATCATCCGCAAGGGTGTGGGCGCCATTACGGATTCCGATATCCTGTTTGCTACAACTGCCCAGGCTATCATTATTTCCTTCCACCTGATGCCTTCGCTCTCCGTGCGCGAAATGGCCCAGAAGGAAGGTATCGAAATCCGCAACTACCGCGTGATTTACGACTGTATCGAAGACATCAAGAACGCCGTGGAAGGCCTGTTGAAGCCCACCCTCAAGGAAGAACTTGTGGGCGAAGCCGAAATCCGCCAGGTGTTCAAGATTCCGAAGGTGGGTCTCATTGCCGGCTGTATGGTTACCGACGGCGAAGTGGACCGCACAAGCCACGTTCGCGTGTACCGCAATGGCGTGGAACTGGGAACTACCGTGGTCCAGTCCCTCAAGCGCATGAAGGACGACGTGAAGACGGTGGTCCGCGGCTTCGAATGCGGTATCGGCCTCAAGGGTTACGACGACATCAAGGAAGGCGCCAGCCTGATCTTCTTCAAGGAAGTCACCGTTGCCCGTACCCTGAAGGACGTGGCCCGCGAAGAAGCCGAGGAGAAGGCGAAGAAGGCGGCAGAAGGAGAAAAATGAGTTCCTAGTTCTGAGTTTCTAGTTACTAGAATATCTTAACGTGAAAATTCTAGTAACTATTAACTAACCCGAAGGGCGAAGTGACTAGTAACTGCACCGAAGGTGCCATAAATGAGTAGAAGAACCGACAGATTAGATGAGCAGTTCCGCGAGGAAATCGGCAAGCTTTTGCAGAAAGGCTTGAAGGACCCTCGCGTGAGCAGCCTTGCAAGCATTACTCGGGTGACCATCACCGAGGATTTGAGCTATGCGAAGATTCTCGTGTCCGTCATGGGTACCGACAAGGAAAAGCGTGACACCCTGGTGGGGCTGAACAACTCCGCCGGCTTTATCCGTGGAGTCCTGGGCAAGGCCCTCAAGATCCGGAAGATTCCGGAGCTGAACTTTGTTCTGGATGAGAACCTGGAACACGCCATGCGTATCGAATCCATCTTGGCCGAACTGAAGCAGAAGGGGGAACTCTAGCTTGACTCCTTCTGGATTTGTCCTGCTGGACAAGAATCCCGGTGAAACTTCTTTCAAGGCCCTTTTCCCGCTGAAAAGGGTCTTTTCTACAAAGCGCGTGGGTCATGCGGGAACCTTGGACCTGCGAGCATCGGGCCTGATTGTGGCCGCCATCGGCAGGGCCACCCGTCTGCTTCCTTTTGTAGAGGCCAAGGACAAGTGCTATACCTTCCGGCTCCATCTGGGCTACGAGACCGACACCCTGGAATGGGACGGGGATGTGGTGGCTCAAGATGAATTCGGAATCCGGAATTCGGAATTCGGACTTGATGAAGGTGTCATCCTGAGGGAACCCTGGAGCACGAAGTGCGATAGGGGAAACCGAAGGATCCAGGGCGGTTTAACTCGTGAAGATTTGGAAGCGGTCCTCCCGCAGTTTACAGGCGACATTGACCAGGTTCCCCCACGTTACTGTGCCGTAAAAATCGACGGCCGCCGTGCTAGCGACTGGGCGGAACGTGGCAAGGATTTCGAGATGAAGCCCCGCCGTATCCACATCGAATCCTTAAAAATCGTAGGGGAGGGCGGCGTCACCGAAGGCTGCTCCGGTAAGAGCTTTGCCACCTTCGACCTGGAATGCGTCTGCTCCAAGGGAACCTACATCCGTTCTCTTGGGCGGGACTTGGCCAGGGCCCTGGGAACATACGGCTGCGTTTCCCAGATTCGCCGCCACCGCATAGGGAACATCACCCTGGACAATGCGGTCAAGGGCGAGAACCTGACGGCCGAAAACCTGGTGCCGGTAGATAAAGTTCTAGATTATCCGGTGTTGCGTCTGGACGATACCCAGATGGTGATAATCCGCAAGGGCAACTGGCTTCCCTGGAAAACGCCTGTAGAGGGCGTAGGGCCCGAAGGTCACGTGTTCGTGGCCAACGGGGTAGGCGAAGTCCTTTCCCTTTGCAGGTTCGAGCCTGGGCGCATTTGCCCAAAATTCTATTTAGGTGAGGATAAGTAAGGGAGATCCCCGCCAGTTTATCCCGGACCTGTTCCGGGACGGGGATGACAGAAAGAAAGTCGGGGATGACAAGGTAAGAAACGAATGTTGGTGAATGTGAAACAGAGAAGAGCCATAACCATGGGGAATTTTGACGGGTGCCACCTGGGTCACCAGGCGCTTTTCCGTTCCCTGAAGGCCGTGGCCGAGGTGAACGGCCTTGTGCCCACCGTCATCAGTTTCGAACCCCATTCCAACTACGTGCTCCGTGAACCCGGAGATCCCTTGCTCCTTACCACCACCAAGGAAAAGCGTGAATTCGTGGAGAGCCTGGGCCTTGAATTCTTGGTGATGCCCTTTACGAAGGAACTGGCGAGACTCCCTTTCGATGAATTTGTCCGTAAAGAGTTGATTGAAAAGCGGGGCGTGTGCTCCATGTTTTTCGGTCATGACCATTGCTTCGGTGCGGGAGGCAAGGGCAATTACGAGACCATCACGGCGGCGTTTCCCGAACTTTCTACCCAGATGCTTTCCATTGTGCTTTACAAGGGGGAGCGGGTCAGCTCTTCGGCGGTGCGCAACGCCCTCTTGAACGGAGACGTGGACCGTGCCCAGACTTACCTGGGCAGGCCTTACCGTCTGTCTGGAACGGTGGTGGAGGGCAAGCGCCTGGGGCACACCATCGGGTTCCCGACGGCGAACCTGCAGGTGGAGCCTTACAAGTTCCTGCCCAAGATCGGGGTCTATGTGGCCTCGGCACGGCTCGATTCCGAACGGATTTTCCGTGCGGTGGTGAACATCGGCATGCAGCCCTCTACGGGCAATCACCAGTT
>CALATK010000227.1 GCA_937891805.1 uncultured Fibrobacter sp.
TAATGAGTTAGAGTTTATACAATGTACATGTAAGTTTACTGAAGAACTACATAGTAATGTTGATGAAATGAGTTCTAAACGCTATGAAACAAAATTTCTTATCCAAGAATTAAAAAAGCATAATGAACTTGTTGAACAAAATATTTTTATGGCAGCACATAATGTTAATATTGATATGGTCGTTGGATATAAAAAAGATGGTATTATTCATACTTTTAAAGATGAATATAAAAGCAAAAAGTAGGAAAAAATTAAAAAGTAAAAAGCAATAAAGTGCTATTCTAATTTGACAAAAATGCATAAAAAGAGTAAATATTCATTGATATGTAAATCAAACATATTTTTATCCATATTAGAATAAAATTCACTCATTTTGTCAGTATCCAAATAAACCTCTTTATAAAAATAGCCGTTCGCTTACGGAACTTCTCCTGAACATCTCGGACCTAAATCCTCGGTTCCATGGGAAAAATTCCACGAACAGTCTAAAACCGCGAACAAATAGAGAAAAATATTTGCCTTTGGGCAACTGAATAAGCGCTAAAACAAGGGCATTGGAGGCCTTTTTCAGAAAAGGGAACTGATCCTTGGCAGAATCCTGGGACCTCAGCGCAACAAAGACGATTCTAGAGCGATTACTTCTTGAGACAACGGACAGAGAATCCCCTGCTTTTAACATAGCTGTTCTCAGTTGGAGAATCGTAAGAACTCATGTCGATGCTTTGAGCGCTACGGTCGTTGTCTGCAGTGGATGTCCAAAAGTACGCATAACTCCCTGCATTGTTAAACCTCGTCCCATCATAACTTCCGCCAGGCAACGCGGAGAATCCATAATTGTCCGTACCATTCCAGCTTTTGGATTTGAGTTTTTTTGCCGCAGTACTTTTCCCTCCGACAAGATCAAAAAGTGTTCTCCAATTCTGAGTACTGGGTAAGCGCCAACCTGCGGGGCACGCACCGGTAGCTGCAGACCATGTGTATAAGCGACCATATTTCGTGCAGTTAGCAGTATTGTTCGAATAACACCAACTTCCGCTACTTGTTTTATAATTCAGGTTTTTCGTCATCCAAATTTGGGCAGTGTTGCCTTGAGCAATGCGAACATAACCATACAACTGATTGTCACGCGTATCGCAAAAAAACTTAGAAGAATCGTACCATACGGCGGTTTCTCCGCTACCGCACGCGGTCTCGACGACATCTCCTTCTCCGCAACGCTGCGTCACCAGGTCGTAGGTCTCCGCGCCACATATACCTTTTACAACGCCAGATTCGCAGACCTTGCTGCCGTTCGCGATGTACCATACGGCACTTTCCCCGCTACCGCACGCGGTCTCGACGACATTTCCTTCTCCGCAACGCTGCGTCTCCAGGTCAAAAGTCTCCGTGCCACATACGCCAGTGGCATCACCGGATTCATCCTTGTCGCCGTTTACACCTGTTTCCTCGCCATCTTTCGAACCGGCATCCTTGCCACCGTTTACACCCGTTTCCTCGCCATCTTTCGAACTGGCATTCTTGCCACCGTTTACACCAGTCTCCTCGCCGCCTTTCGAACCGGCATCCTTGCCGACGTTCTCGCCAACATTTTTATCATTTTCTGTTGACTCGACGCTTTCGTCCTCCGGGAGACCTGTGTTGCTGGAGGAATCGTCACTGCAGGCTAGAAACGCAAGAACTAGCGACACAAACAAAACCGACCATGACAGTTTGACAATTTTATCCATAACAGTCCTCCTCTAGGGGTAGAACAAAGTATTTCCTCCCAGAACATAGAAAATTTTTCAAAAAAAGCCCTGTCATTCCCTAGTTCAAGGATATTCTGAACATTTTTTTTCAAAGGGTCTACTTTGCTGCCTGCCAAGCATTCTTTTTTTTAAATTTGGCGTACCAAGCCCTGGACTTTTATATATTTAGGCCACTATGCAGATTACAAAAGCTTCTCAACTTACTGGTGTTTTCCCCGCGTTGTTCACCCCGCTGATGGACGACGATCCCAAGTGTCTCCGCAACTCCGTCGACTACAAGAAGATGGAGCATATGATTGACGACCTTGTCGCTTCCGGCGTTTCCGGCATTCTTCCCGTGGGTACCACGGGCCAGAGTGCGACGGTCACCCACAAGCAGCACCTCGACATCATCAAGTTCACGCTGGACTACGTGGACGGCCGCGTGCCCGTGATTGCAGGCGCAGGCAGCAACTGCACCCGCGAATCGGTCGAGATGATCGAAGAAGTCCTGAAGATTGCGGAAGTCCCGGTCCTCTGCGTCACGGGCTACTACAACAACCCCTCGCAGGAAGGCATCGAGAAGCACTTCAAGACGCTCAGCTCCGAAACGGGCGCGAAGATTATCATCTACAACGTGCCGGGCCGTACCGCCAGCTACGTCCACCCCGACACCCTCATCGCCCTTTCCGAAGACAAGAACATCATCGGACTCAAGCAGGCGGTCGATTTCCGCATTGGCGAAAAGTTCCACGAAGACACGAAGCGCGTCATCAACGAGACGAAGAACAACGACTTTGCCGTTCTGAGCGGCGAAGACGGATTCTTTATCGACATGCTCGAGATGGGCGGCACGGGCCTCGTGAGCGCAACGGCGAACATCCCCGAAGCGGCTAAGATTTTCGTAGACCTGTACAAGGCATTCCAGGCCGGCGAGTTCCAGAAGTGCGACGACCTGCAGGACGCCGCCCGCGACTACGTGGAAGCGACCTTCTGCCGCAAGAACCCGATTCCTCTTGGAACCATGTTCAACAGCCCGCTCTTCCAGCCCATGACCAGCGTCAAGGATACCGCCCGCGGTGACGAAGCCGTGGCCCGCATCATGAAGCTCATCAACGAAAAGGCTGAGAGCCTGAAGAAGTATCACGTATAGGAGAATCCCATGGCAAAGAATAAATCCATTAGCGAAATCATCTGCGACTACATCAAGAAGCAGAAGCTCTCCCCCATTCCCGTTCAGACCCTGAACGAGGAAGCCGCCTCCACACGCTACTTCGGTGGCGACCTCAAGGAATTCATCGCCGCGGCCAAGACGCTGGGCGCGAAGGGAATCTTCGTGGAAGAACTCTACCTCGAAGACGACGAGTTCTACTACGACAGCGGCATGGACGACGAAGAATACATGGCGCTCTACGGCAACGACGACTGCTGCTGCGACGGTCAGTGCAAGTGCGGCAAGTGCGAAGGCAAGAAAGACAAGAAGGCCAAGGACGACGACGATTCCGATGTGGACGGCATCTGGTTCGAGCCCGAAGACCTGGACGGTCTGGACCTGACCCTCCTGAAGCCCCAGATGGCCAAGTACATCGACCGTATCGGCGAGTGCTGCGGCGCCCGCCTCACGGTTCCCGGTGTGGACCGCCTGGAAGTGGAAATCTTTGCCGACTGGTACGACAAGTTTGCCGAGCTGGTGGACGAAGCCTCCGAAATCATCGAGGAAGACCCCAACGGCGCTCTGGAAGCCATCGAAGCCATGTTCAAGGCCGAAGAAGAAGCTGACAAGAGCGTGAAGAAGATTGCGGCTCACCCCCCGAAAGGTGGAAAGAAGACCGCAAAGTCCAAAAACAAGAAGAAATAATTGCACCTGTCATGCCCGCGAAGGCGGGCATCTCCAATTCACAAATAAAAAAACCACGGTTTTGCCGTGACTTTTTTTGTATGATAAAAGAGATGCCGCAGCAAGTGCGGCATGACAATTAGCGAGTAACGCGGACCCTGGTCATCTTGCTACCCTGCTTGACCAGGTAGATGCCAGACTTGTGGAACCTTGCGAATAGTGCATCCTGGAGAGAAGCGCCTGCGGCGACACTCAAGCGGCCCAAATTACGGCCCTGCATGTCGAACACCTGAAGGTCCTTGTCGCTATTCAAGGAGAGATGGACATTGCGGATGGATGCAGGCGGTTCGTACTTGGAGCCCTTGTCCACATCCTTTTCGGTAAAGGTGATGTTGTCCACATTCACGTAGCCACCGGTAAATTCTACGCGGAGGGTGTGGGTCCCTGCAGAAAGGGACGTGGTCACCCCGGTGAAGGACTTGTAGTCATCCCAACCGTCTGTCAGGATATCCGAAATCGTGCCCACGTTTGTCCCATCTACGACGAGGTCAATGGAAGTGGTGCGATCCTGGTCATCGCCTCTGGCGGCGGAGAGTTCAAAGGTATAGGTTCCGGTATAGGTAACGTTCACCGTATATTCGGCCCAGTTACCGGGTTCAATGTCTCCCAGGTAAGTTCCGCCATTGGTGAAGCCGCCGTCCTTGTTCTGGTAGTCTTCGAATTCAATCTTTCCGGGCAAAGTTCCTACAGCGGTCTGTGCAGCAGCGCTAGAAGTGGGGGTAGAAGCGGAGCTTGTGGGATTCGTGGAGGCGCTGGAAGAAGGCGTGGTAGCGTTGCTAATGTATACTACTGCATGAGGGAAATCGGCCTCACCGCTAACTCCACCACCATTGGCTCCAGCTTCACCGAGAACCTTGGCTTCATAAAGTTTACCATCAGCCAATCCGAGTTCCTTCCACTTCTTGATATGGGCAGAAACATTGATTGTCCCACAATCACGCATGCTATTACGAATACTGAAATACTGGTAAAATTCCCTATCGCTGTTACCACCAATTGCAGGACCGGTACGGGTATTACGATAAACAGTATAAGTCCCGCCATCAATAGAAACATTCTCGGCAACCTTCATATTCCCTACCCAGTCACCAGGCATCCACTGACTTAGGGTATTGTCAACAACATAATACTCCACAAGACCATTCGGGGCACCCTGGACACCTTCCATCCATCCGTAGACTCCCACATAGGAATAGTCCACACCGCTGATATTCTTTTTCACCAGCTTATACTCGGCTATAATGTCTCCTCCCATCTGGTCATATGTCTTGTCGCTATTGAACTGGAGACCGGAACGACAAAGATAGTCACCGGCCCCGCTGAACTTACAGGACATGGAGCCGTCGGAGTAAAATGTTGCACTGGCAGAAGTAGCACGGTCATACCACAATTGGTAATCGTACTGGCCAATGGAGCCAGGGGCATAGCTGCCCGTTTCCGTTTTGCTAGTACCCGAATGTCCCGTCGCACTACAGAACGATTCAGTTTGAGCTAGAGCTTGTGAGGTGAAAAGACCAAGGGATAGCAGAGCAGCTGTCCCGACCGAAAAATATCCCTTTTTCATATTGAACTCCTCTTCAGAATCCAATCCCAATATAAACATATACAAAAAATCTCCGGATGTCACCGGGGAAGTGTGTAAATTTATGTAAAGATGGCGATTTTCGCGGTTTTCATGGAATCAGGGAGAAGCCCGCCTGCGCGGGCATGACAAAATGTGGTTTTTGACGTTTTTGGGGGTTATCGAGTCACTCGAACCTGCATAAAGCGGCCACCCTGCTTGACCAGATAAGCGCCCGGTTTCTGGAACCGGACACGGAGGGTCTGTTCCAGGGAGGTTCCCTGCACCACGGTAACACGACCCAAGAAGCGTCCCTGCATGTCAAACACCTGCAAATTCCTGTTACCTTCTATCAGGAACTGCACCTTTGTCATGGCCATGGTGGCAGAGGAATACCACTGCCCGACAGACGACGAGGATTCTCCGATGGCAGACGAAGATATTTCCATAGCGGCAGAGGACTCTTCCAAGGTGGAGGTGGAACTTTCCGCAGTAGCGGAAGAAATTTCCAGGGCAGATGAAGAAGATTCTACCGACGCAGAGGATTCCGCCTGTGCAGACGAAGACGACTGCACCAGAGCAGACGACGAAGACAACTTTGCAGAAGACGAAGACTGCTTCACGGAAGACGAGGACTGATTTGCAGAAGACGAGGATTGCTTTGCAGAAGAAGATGATGCCGTGGTTTTCTTGGTGAACTTGAGATTGTCCACATTCACGTAGCCCCCGGTAAAGGTCACGCGAAGGGTATGGGAACCAGCAGTAAGGTTTGTCGTTTCAGCCGTAAAACTATCGTAATCGTTCCAACCGGTGGTCAATATGCCCGTAATGGAGGCCACCGCTTTTCCATCCACGGAAATGTCTACGGTTGTCGTACGATTCTGGTCGTCTTGTCGAGCGGCAAGGAGATCAACCGTGTAAATCCCGGCCGAAGTAACCGATACAGGGTATTCCAACCATGCGCCCGGCTTGATTTCACCCACAATGTTTCCATAGACGGTGACTTCGTCACCACCGCTAGTGGCAAAGTTTTCAAGTTCGATTATTCCAGGGATGTTGGTAACGGCAACAGGATTAACCGCAGAAGAACTGCTGGCAGGATTGGCACCACTAGAACTAGAAGTAGGCGTGGAACCGTTGCCAATATACACCCTGGCAACAGGGAAATCAGCAGTCCCGGAAACACCACAACCATTTCCCGTACAACCGGCCTCACCAAGAACCTTGGCCTCATAGAGTTTGCCGTCGGCCATTCCAAGTTCTTTCCATTTTTTTATGTGAGCAGAAACATTGATAGTACCGCAATCGCGAGCCGATTTACGAACGCTAAAATACTGATGGAATTCTCGATCATTATTGCCTCCAATCGCAGGTCCAAAACGAGTATTGCGGTAAACGGTATACACGGCACCATCAATTGTGTAGTCTCCCTTCTTGGTATCACCGACCCAGTCGCCCGGCATATACTGGGCCAGCGTATTGTCCACCACATAATATTCTACAAGACCATTGGGGGCACCGCTAACACCTTCCATCCAGCCGTAGACCCCAACGTATGAATAGCCTACGCCCGAAATATTTTGCTTAACCAACTTGAATTCCGCCATGATGTCGCCGCCAAGCTGGTCATAGGTCTTGTCGCTATTGAACTGCAAGCCCATGCGGCAAAGGTAATCGCCAGCCCCCCTGGAAAGAGCAGCTCATGGAACCTTCGTTGTAAAAAGTGGCACTCCCCGACTGTGCATGGTCATACCATAGCTGAAAGTCATAGTTGCCAACAGATCCCGTGACGTAGGAACCCGATACCGTCCTGCCTGTTCCGCTATGGCCTGTCGTACTGCAGAAATTCTGGGCCAAGGCCTGTGTGGAAAGGAAACCAAGGGACAAGAGCGTCAACATCTTGGCGGACTTTGGTAAAACACGCATATTGAACTCCTCTTCAGAATCCAATCCCAATGTAAACATATACAAAAAATCCCCGGATGTCACCGGGGATGTGTGTAAATTTATATAAAGATGGCGATTTTCGTTTTTTTTTCAAAGAATCAGGGAGATGCCCGCCTGCGCGGGCATGACAACTTGATCAAGCTCTATCGGAGCAACAATCCGGACTATTCCTCCGAAGAGTCGTCCTCCACCTGAACGCCTTCCACGTGGTCAAAGGTCTCCTTGGCCTCGGCGCTGTCCTGCTCGATGTCTTCCACGCTGGGGAGCGCGGTGGCATCCTGAACCACATCGCCTTCGCGGAGGCTGATGGCCTTCACGCCCTGGGCATTACGGCCCGTGAGGCGGATATCGGCGGCCTTGATGCGGATCACCTGGCCTTCGCGGCTGGTAATGATCAAGTCGTAGTCGTCGGCGACGCTTTCCACGAACACGGCAGGACCGATCTTGTCGGTGACCTTCAGGTTGATAACGCCCTTGCCGCCACGACGGGTAATGCGGTAAGTGCCGGGTTCGCTCCGCTTACCGAAACCGTTTTCGGTAATGGTCAGCACCTTGTTGCCAGCCTTGAGCCACAGGAGCGAAATCACCTCGTCGCCTTCGGCAAGCTTGATACCGCGCACGCCGTGGGTTCCACGACCCATGGGGCGGAAGCAGGTGATGGGGAACGTCAGGGCCTGGCCGTTTCGGGTGGCAAGCATCAGCAGGTCCTTCGGAATCGGGCGACCTTCAACATCTTCGGAACCGTCCTCACCTTCGGCCACTTCAGCTTCGGCAGTCTCGGCGGCCTGCTCCACGGCATCGTCAGCTTCGCTGGCATTCAATGAAGCCTTGTATTCCTCTTCGGTCATGCCCACCAGCTGCACCTTCACCAGTTCGTCGTCTTCGTCCAGGCGGATGGCGTTCACGCCGGCCTTGCGGGGGCGGCTGAACAGGGTCAGGTCCATCTTGTTGATGATACCCTTCTTGGTGGCAAACACTAGGCAGAAGAACCCGCCGAACTTGCGCACCGGCACAATGGCCTGCACCTTTTCGCCTTCGGTAAGTCCCACGAAGTTGATGATGGGGCGGCCCTTTCCGTTGCGGGTGCCTTCGGGCAGGCGGTAAACCTTGGTCCAGTAGGCACGGCCCTTGTTGGTGAACACCAGCAAGTAGCTGTGGGTCGATGCCGTGAAAATCTGATCCACGTTGTCCTCGTCCTTGAGGGTCGCACCGATAATTCCCTTGCCACCGCGGTTCTGGGCCTTGAAGGTATCAATGGGCAGGCGCTTGATGTAGCCTTCCTTGCTCAGGGTAATCACCTGTTCCTCTTCGGCAATCAGGTCTTCGTAGTCCAGGTCATCTACAGAATCTTCGATGCTAGTGCGGCGTTCGTCGCCGAACTTGGCCACCACGGCATCCAGCTTTTCAAGCACGATGGCGATACGGCGTTCCCGCTTGGCGAGAATGTCCTTCAGGTCGGCCACGGTGGCGATAAGCTCGTTGTATTCCGCTTCCAACTTTTCCAAGTTCAGGCCGGTGAGCTGGGCAAGACGCATATCCACAATGGCCTGGGACTGAACATCATCCAGGTTGAAGCGGGCCTGCAGGTTCTGCTTCGCCACTTCCGTGGTCTTGCTGTTCTTGATAATCTGCACCACCTCGTCGATATTCTGGGTGGCAATGCGGAGTCCTTCGATAATGTGGAGGCGGGCTTCCGCCTTCTTCAGGTCGAACTGGGTGGCGCGGGTAATCACGTCCATGCGGTGGTCCACATAGACCTGAATCAGTTCCTTGAGGGTCAAGAGCTTGGGCAGGTTGTTCACCAGGGCCAGGTTGTAGATGCTGAAGGTGGTCTGCAGCTGGGTGTTCTTGTACAGGTTGTTCAGCACCACTTCGGCAACGGCGTCACGACGAAGTTCAATCACAATCCGCATGCCTTCGCGGTTGGATTCGTCGCGGATGTCGGTAATGCCGTCCACACGCTTCTCGCGGACCAGTTCCGCAATCTTCTTGCAGAGTTCCGCCTTGTTCACCATGTAGGGAATCTCGGTCACCAGAATGCGGGGCTTGCCCTTGCTGTCGGTTTCCACCTCGGTACGTGCGCGCACACGCACACGGCCGTGCCCTGTCAGGTAGGCGTCACGGATACCCGCACGTCCACAAATCACCGCCCCCGTGGGAAAATCCGGGCCCGTCACCAGCTGCAGCAGGTCCTCGTCGGGAATCTCGGGGTTCATAGCCACCGCATGGATGGCGTTCGCGATTTCACGCAGGTTGTGGGGAGCCATGGAGGTGGCCATACCCACGGCAATACCCGTGGTACCGTTCACCAGCATGTTGGGGAGCGCGGAGGGCAGCACCAGCGGCTCTTCCAGGGACTCGTCGTAGTTGGGGCCCATGTCCACGGTGTCCTTTTCCAGGTCCTCCAGCATCAGGGCGCCCAGGTTGTTCATCTTGGCTTCGGTGTAACGCATGGCGGCAGCGCCGTCACCGTCGATAGAGCCGAAGTTACCCTGACCGAACACCAACGGGTAGCGCAGGGAGAAATCCTGGGCCATACGGACCAAGGTCTCATAAACAGCGGAGTCGCCATGGGGGTGGTACTTACCGATCACGTCACCCACAATACGGGCACTCTTGACTGTCGCCTTGTTGGGAACCACGCCCAACTTGTGCATGCTGAACATGACGCGGCGGTGCACCGGCTTGAAACCGTCACGGGCATCGGGCAGGGCACGGGCCACAATCACGCTCATGGAGTAGCGCAAGTAGCAATCCTGCATGTCCTGTTCAATCAGGCTCTTGAACTGCGTTCCTGGTACCAATTCTTCTGACATTCGATCTTCCTCTTAGTGGTTGGTGGTTTCCACCAACATCTCGTTTATTACTTTCAAACTTTCTTCGTCCGTCTGGTCTATGCGGTGGGGCGTGACGGTGGCATAGCCCTGTTCCAGCAGGTAGTCGTCACTATCCTCGGGCTGCTCGTTCCACAACTTTTCACCGTCCAGCTGCCACAGGCCATTCTCGTGACCGTAGTGGTCCGTAAACATTCCAACGGCCATCTTCGCTGCCCTGAACCCCTTGAAGGTTTCGACGGTAGCCTTTGGAAAATTCACGTTCCAGAAAACGCCCTTGGGAATTGCCCCGTAAAGACGCTCCTTCACCACCTTCGCGGCAAAATCCGCCGCCGTCTGCAGCAATTCCGCACCTGTCCCCCGGAGTGAAAGGGCAATACCCGGCACCCCCCAGAGAGCAGATTCGCGGGCTCCGGCCACGGTCCCCGAATAAAGGGACGACACCCCGGAATTCTCACCCACGTTCACTCCCGAAAAACACACGTCAAAGGCCCCTGCCAAAGGCCCTGGACCTGCCCCCTCGGTAGAAAGTCCGTAAAGGGCGAAATGCCCCAGGGCAAACTTCACGCAATCGGCCGGCGTTCCGTCCATGGAATAGGCCCTGGCAGAACCAGCCGCCTCCCCCAGGTCCACCGCCTTCAGCGAAAGCCCGCGACGCACCGTAAAGGCGTGAGAAACCCCGCTCTGCTCATGCTCCGGAGCAAAGACGAACACATCCCCGTAAGGGGAAAGCGCTCTCGCCAAAGCACAAATATTCTCGCTCTGAACACCGTCGTCGTTGGTGATCAGAATGCGGGGTTTCGGGGTATCTTGCATGCACCCTAAAAGATAGCAAATTTTACCTCAAAAGGGGGAAAAATCCCCCTGGTTCACACGCGCTTCCGCTTGTTGTTCACCACCCCCTTGAGCGGGGGCTTGCCCCCGCAACGCCCCCACCGAAAAACTATCTTTTGGACATGTACACGGAACCGAAATTTTTGGCCATGAAGGACAAGTCCAAGGCCAAGCGGATGGCCGAACTCCTGCGGGTCATCATCTTGCAGCTGGGCGACGACGTGCCCCGCGCCAGGCGGGAATTCGAGACCTACGCCGGCTGGATGAAACTGCCCGAAGGAGAACGCCTAGTAGGCAAGAACCAGGCCCAGATGATTGACCTGTACAAGACCTTCCGCACGCGGGCGGGCCTCGGGTTCGAACGGGATGTTTACCTGGAGCAGGAACCGGGGGACCGCGAAACTCCGAACGAGAAGCCCATCCCCTTCGCCGTGCTGGTGCACAACCTGCGGAGCGCCTTCAACGTAGGCTCCATCATCAGGAGCACGGACTGCTTCGGCCTCGAAGGAGTCCACCTGAGTGGCTACAGTTGCGGCCCCGACCACGTGACGGTAAAAAGTGCCGCCCGGGGCTGTCAGGAATGGATTCCCATCAAGCGCTGGGAAAGCCCCATGGACTGTATCAAGTGGCACAAGGAAAACGGCTACGAAATCATCGCGCTTGAAACCGGCGAAGACATTCCTAGCATTACCGAGGTGAAATGGCCCGAAAAGGGGCTCATCATCCTCGGGAACGAGGAGCTGGGAATCGCCCCTGAACTCATGGAACAGGCCACCCTGAAAGTCACAATCCCCATGGCAGGGCGCAAGGCCAGCATGAACGTGGCAGGAGCATTCGCCATCATGGCGTTCTGCTTGAGGAACAGAAATTGATTTCTCGGTGGAAACTCTTTTTTTAATGCACTGTTCTTGTAGTCGTCGGCAGAAAAAATCCATTACAGCCAATTTTCTACAAATTCCTTAAACTGCAGGATTTTTTCGCTAGAATGGGCATTGAACAGCAAGTGTTCGAAATCCCGCTTTTTCATGTTCAGGTCAACACTGTCTGCCACCTTCAAAAGTTCGCTTTTCAAGTGAGCTCTGTCCTTGATGCCATTACTCTTTTGCAGGAAATCGATGTTGGGTTCTGTTTGCGGCAAAAGGAACATAGTGTCATAAAAATCCCGTCCCTTGCCACGGGACAAAAGCGCAGAAATTTTCATTGAACAAAGAATGTCATCAGGAGGGACCTGCAACGGGAAAAAGAATCCACATCCGCTCACGTTTACCATCTGAGGCTTGTATCCAACGCCCTGATCTTCGGCTTCAATCTTCACCAGCAAACGTTCTTCCCTATGGCCACTCAGTTTCAGCGTAAAACGCAGTTCTGGGAAATAGATGCTTCGCCGGAAAGCCGTTATCCTTTCGCTTTCCTTCTGTTTGACAACCGCATTCAATCCATTCCCTTGCAGGTAACGGATTATGTTGTCTGTAAGCAAAGTAAAATCTCCCCTAGTAAGATCTTTGCAGTCAAAATCCAGGTCTTCGGAAAAACGGTCAATTTTCTTGATTAGTCGAAGATTCGTACCTCCGATAAATGACAAGCGGCGTACATACTCCGAACTGGAGATGTAGTCCAGAATCATAAGCAGCAAATACTCCTTGAGCATCTGCTTTGCAAACAAAGAATTACTCGCAATCTGCGGCGGGAAGAAATTTTTGATGTAGTCCAAATCAACCATACAGCCTCAACAAATCTTTAACGCGCCTATTCAGCGCCTTGCTTGCAAACTTTTCCAGATAGCCTCCCAACCTTTCACGGTCAAGCGAATCCGTCATGAAATCTTCATCGAGACGAAGTGACTCAAAGTCTTCTTGCGTCTTATAAAACGGGTTCAAATACAAAAAATCCAGCAGAGCCTTTTCGGGTGTCGCCATCAAGAAATACTGACCGTTTGCCGACGGATGCTCTATAGGGTACGGCGCATAGCCAAAAAACAATGACGGCTTTAGGTTCTGGTAAACGAACTGCCCCCAGCCATTTTCAAATGAGGCCGTCTTTAACGATGTCACGCAGGTTAGCTGCACCACGGTCTCAGGAATCATCCCGTAGAACGCAAGGGCATACTGGAGCGAGATGTAAGAAGGCTTGTAAATTTTGTTGGCAGAAAGCCTCACAAAATCAGGATTTTCCCCGAACTCCGGAAAAGAAAACCACCCCCGACGAAGCCGTACAATGTACCCTTGTCTCAGCCACCGAGTCAGGTTCATCTGGCTGAAATCAGGATACTTCGCAAACACCTGGTTTGTCGTTAAGCACACCAACGGGAAAAAGGTTTCTTTAAACTGCAAAAAATTCATTTTATTTCTTTTGATACACAAATATATATAATTTTAGAAATAAAATCAATGTTTTCACGTAAAAAAGCAGCCTGGACCTCGTCAGAACGATTAACGAAGCATTCGTCATCATGGCATTCTCGCTCCGGAACAGAAATTGACTATATTGGAAAAAGAATTCCAGCAGGAGGAGCCTATGGCAAATAACGAAATCCAAACAACTGTGGAACGCGCCCCCATCAGCGAAACGGCACTGACCAAGAAACTGCTGGACTTCTATTCCTTCATTTTGTGCGTCCTCTGCGCCACCTGGCTCATCAAGACTTTTATCGAGCGCAAGTATCCGAAGCAAGACGACAAAAAGCAGGACTAGGGTGTTACGCTAGTCCTTGAGGCAACGGACAGAGAGGCCACAGTCCCCATCCCAGTCTATTATAAGCAAAGGGTCACCCGTCAAAAAAATACCATACGCTACATCGCTACCATGCTCTGTAGAACTCCAAAAAGACGCATTGTAGCCGCCGTTCAAGAATTCCGCATCGCTACCATCCGCTTCGATGCGCCAGTAACCACCGGGGAGTGCCGAGAAAGAATAGTCATCCGTACCATTCAGGCTACTATAGTTAAAGTCTTTCCACCCACTAGTGGTCGCCAACTTGGTGCCTGCAACATCCTCGCCACCGACAAACTCAATTAAGGTTTCGAATTCCCCCTTGCTGGGCAGGTGCCAGCCTGCAGGACAAGCCTCCGTCGCCGTTTTCCAAATGTACAGCTGACCATACTTGGCGCAGTTGGCTTCCTCTTCTTCATAGCAGAAACTGTCCTCCAGTTTGTAGTTCAAATTCTCAGCCATCCACTCCTGGTCGCCAATCTTGACGGTTCTGTAGGTCTGTCCATCGCGTTCGTCAGTCAATGTTCCCATAACAACGGACACATCGGGTTTTACGCTGCTGGAAGAAGGAGCTTTCTCATTGCTCGATTCTGGAGAAGGCTTCGAGAAACCCGGCGGAAGTTCGCTACTCACTTCGGTTCCCGATTCGCTACTGCAGGCAACAAGTGCCGCCATCGCGGCAATAGAAAGTACAGGACACAGTTTCCGCATATCCACCTCTCAAAGAAGTTTCCATCGCTTAATCTATATAAAAGCCTTCAGGAATGCAAATACGAGGGCAAAAAAAGGGGCTATAATGCTAAATAACCTTTCAAGGAAACTCGCAGGGACTAACAGTCACAAGAGTTTCCGCCTGCGGTAAATTTTCATACCTACAGAAGTAGGCCTTGCCATCAGTTGTACCTGTAAAACCATAGCCATCGCTTATTTTTTGACCGAGATGTGTACTTCCCAAGAGAGCAGTCGAATGAAATGAATCTGCGAGCGAGGGATGTACACATCGAGGGAAAGATTTATTAAATAGAGCTAGAATCACTTATCCAGCACATGACGACGCCACTTGCCGCCAACCCAACGACGCCAGAAAATAATGGGCGCGGTACTGTAGACCGCCACCACCGCAATCCAGGCGTAATGGGCCGGCAGTTGGAACACATAAGCGGAAAGGTAAAGCGCTCCCGCCACGCACCAGTTCATGATGGCGCTGGCGAACATGACCCACAAAGTATCCCCCGCCCCACGCAAGGCCCCCGCATAGATGACTAACAGCACCTCCACAAAAATATACAGGGAGGCAAACCGGAGCATAAAAATACTCATGGGGCGCGCCGCATCAAAAATGGCCATAGCTTCCGCCGAAGCCTCCGCTATGTCGGGCCTGAAAATGTCGGTCAGCACGCCCGGCAAGAACACGAACAGCACTCCGGTAATCAAGGAATAGCCCCACCCTAGGCGCAACCCCGAGTAAGTAGATCGCGTAGCGGCAGCGACATTCTTCGCCCCCACGTAACGGCCCACAAGGCTTGTGGACGCGACCTCCAACCCCATCAGGGGAACGTAGGCCACCATGTCCCAGTTGAACATGACCGACGACGCCGTGGCGGGTTCGGGTCCAAGAGCGTGGAACATGAGAATCAACAGCTGGAACGCCGACATGTTCAAGAACATCTCCACTCCCGACGGAATCCCCCGCTGCAAGAGTTCTCGGGTCAAGGGCCAGCTAAAAGCAAAAGAGGAACGGGTACCAAAACGGCTGTTGTAGAACTTGCCGAAAAACTTTGCAAACAAAATAATGGTTGAAACCGCGTTCCCGATAAGGGTTCCATAGGCCGCCCCCGCCACCCCCAGCGCAGGAATCGGACCGAGACCATATATCAACACAAAGTTGCAGGCCACATTCACAATCATGCCCACAAAGGCAGCCTTCATCACGATTTTCGTCTCGCCGATACCGCTAAAGAAACAGGGCGCCACGTTCCGCACCAGGTTGATGATACCGCCGAACATCAAAATATCGAAGTAGGTCTTCTGGTATTCCAGCTGGTCTGTAGCCAGATTTTCCATGCCGAAAATAAAATGCCCAAGAGGGATGGTCAGGTACAAAATGGGTACGCATACCAGCGACACGTACAGGGCCTGCATAAAGACCTTGGCGCATTCCCCATGGCGTTTTGCCCCCAGGCGCTGGGCCACCATGGCAGTGGTGTAGCTGATGGCGCCTGTAAAGAACATGGTGAGCGCCAGTTGCACCGCGCCAGCTCCCAGGGCCGCGTTCATCTCGGCAGGCCCCAGCTTGGAGAGGAACAGGCGGTCGATAAAGGTCATGAAGGTGTCAAAAGACATGGACAGAAGCATGGGGAGTGCCACCACCAGCACATCCTTCACGTCGCCATTTTTCTTGAATTTTGACGGCCTATAGAACTTATTGAGTATCGCACCGACCATATTGGGCGACAAATATAGTTTTTTTTCTATCTTTGTGCTACTATGTTTTCACAGCTGACCGACTCTCTAGAATCTACCCTCAAGAACCTGCGCGGGCAGGGCAAGCTCACCGAAGAAAATGTCGCCGAATCGCTGCGCGAAGTGCGCCGAGCATTCCTCGAAGCCGACGTAAACTTCAACGTGACCCGCGACTTCGTAAAGGCCGTCAAGGAAAAGGCCATGGGCACCGAAGTGCTGAACTCGGTGACCCCCGGCCAGCAGATCGTGAAAATCATCCACGACGAACTGGTGGCCGTGATGGGTGGCGAGACCAAGGAAATCAACCTCTCCGGTCCCGCTCCGGTAGGCATCATGATGGTGGGTCTCCAGGGTTCCGGTAAGACGACCTTCGCAGGCAAGATCGCCCTCTGGATGCGCAGCAAGAAAAAACGTAAGCCGCTCCTGGTGGCAGCCGACGTGTACCGCCCCGCCGCCATCAAGCAGTTGCAAGTGCTGGGCAAGTCCATCGGCATTCCCGTTTACGACGAAGGCCAGGGCAATCCGGTGGAAATCATCAAGCACGGTTACCAGTACGCCAAGGACAACGGTTTTGATTTAGTCATTTACGATACCGCAGGCCGCTTGCAGATTGACGAAGAGTTGATGCAGGAACTGGAAAAGGCCCGGGACGCCGTTCACCCGGATGAAATTTTGTTCGTAGCCGACGCCATGATCGGTCAGGAAGCGGTGAACGTGGCAGAGACCTTCTGGAACCGTCTGAACTTTACGGGCGTTTGCCTTTCGAAGATGGATGGTGACACCCGCGGCGGTGCAGCCCTCAGCATCAAGAAGATGACGGGCGTGCCTATCTGCTTTATCGGTGTCGGCGAAAAGCTCCCCGAAATTGAACTATTCCACCCCGACCGTATGGCCAGCCGAATCCTCGGCATGGGCGACGTGGTTACCCTCGTGGAGCGTGCACAGCAGGTCATCGACGAAAAAGACGCGAAGGACCTGAAGAAGAAGATTCTCAACAACACCTTCGACCTGAACGATTTCTTGAACCAGCTGCGCACCATCAAGAAGCTGGGCCGCATCAAGGACATCCTGAGCCTGATTCCGGGCCTGAACAAGCTCCCCATCGACCAGATTGACGAAAAGGAACTGGTCTATGTTGAAGCGGTGCTCAGCTCCATGACCCCGAAAGAACGCAAGAAGCCCCAGATTCTGGACGGCAGCCGCAAGGCACGCGTAGCCAAGGGTTCCGGCACCGAAATCGGCCGCGTGAACGCGGTGCTCAAGCAGTACGAGACCATGAAGGAAATGTTCAAGAAGGTGGGCGATTTTGCCCGCAAGCAGAACAACGGCGGCCAGGTGGGCAGTAACTACACCCCGCCCAAGCAAAAGAAAAAGAAAAAAAGGTAATAATGACTAGGGAGGGCGCAGCCCTCATCCACAAAAAAAATTTAAAAAGGCCCCGCTGGGGTCTTTTTTTTATAGCCGAAACGGGCATTTTTCGGCAAAATTACAAAATCTGTAATTTTTCGTTACTTGATGATACTTTTTACGAAATAAAATGATAAATTAGGAAAATCAACAACAAAACTATTTACAATTTTTGAATAAAACTAACAAAAAGGAAAATCAATGGCTACAATCGACATGTCCGCAAACGCCCTCGTCACGGCCCTCAAGAAACCCCGTGACAAATTCACCAAGGAAGACATCAAGAAGTTCATCCGTGCAAACGACATCCGTCACGTGAATTTCATGTACGCCGGCGGTGACGGCCGCCTCAAGACCCTCAACTTCGTGGTGAACGACGCCGACTACCTGGACGAAATCCTCAGCTGCGGCGAACGCGTGGACGGCTCCTCGCTGTTCAGCTACATCGAAGCCTCCTCCTCCGACCTGTACGTAGTGCCCCGCTTCTCCACGGCCTTCATGGACCCGTTTGCCACCCTCCCCACCCTCTGCCTGCTCTGCAGCTTCTTCAACAAGGACGGGCAGCCGCTGGAATCCTCTCCGGAATACACCCTCCACAAGGCCTGCGAGGCCTTCAAGAAGGAGACCGGCATGGAATTCCAGGCCATGGGCGAACTGGAATACTACGTGATTGCCGACGACACGGGCGAGTTCCCTGCCGTTGACCAGAAGGGCTACCACGAATCCGCCCCGTTTGCTAAGTTCAACGAGTTCCGCCAGAAGTGCATGCTCTACATCGCCCAGGCCGGCGGCCAGATCAAGTACGGCCACAGCGAAGTGGGCAACTTCACCCAAGACGGCAAGCTCTACGAGCAGAACGAAATCGAGTTCCTCCCCTGCCCCGCCGAAGACGCCGCCAACCAGCTCACCATCGCCAAGTGGATGATCCGCAACCTGGGTGCAGAATTCGGCCTCGACGTGACGTTCGCCCCGAAGATTACCGTGGGCAAGGCGGGCTCGGGCCTGCATATCCACATGCGCATCATGAAGGACGGCAACAACCAGATGCTCAAGAACGGAGTCATCAGCGATACCGCCCGCCGCGCCATCGCCGGTATGATGAAGCTCGCCCCCTCCATCACCGCGTTTGGCAACCAGAACCCCACCTCTTACCTGCGCCTGGTGCCCCATCAGGAAGCCCCCACCAACGTGTGCTGGGGCGACCGCAACCGCTCCGTGCTGGTACGCGTACCGCTGGGCTGGGCATCCAAGACCGACCTCTGCAAGATTGCGAATCCGAACGAAAAGGGCACAAGCTACGACACCCACCAGAAGCAGACCGTGGAAATGCGCTCCCCGGATGCATCCGCCAACGTATCCCTGCTCATGGCCGGCCTCTGCGTGGCCTGCCGCTACGGCCTTAGCCTCAAGGACGGCCTGAAGGTGGCCGAACAGACCTACGTGAACGTGAACATCCACAAGAAGGAAAACGCGAAGCTGTTGAGCAAGCTGGACACGCTGCCGGACAGCTGCTGGGCCAGCGCCGACTGCCTTGCCAAGCAGCGCAAGGTCTATGAGGAATTCGGCGTGTTCAGCCCCGCCATGATCGATGGTATCATCGACCAGCTGAAGGCCTTCAAGGACAAGACGCTCCGCGCCCAAGTCACCAAGTCCAAGACCGCCATGCAGAAGCTGGTGAAGACCTACTTCTACTGCGGGTAACCTTCTAAAGACTCGACAAGCACCGCTTTAAAGAGATCGACAACTATATAAAGAGGCTCCGGTTTGCCGGAGTCTCTTTACTTATATGCTTTTGCTATTTTTCAAGTACCTCTAAATAATTTGATTAATGTCATTTTTTGTCGTAAATAATTAGCTAGATTAAAGGACATGAAAGCAATGACTGCTACACCAGAAAACATCCAACAGCTGGTCGCTGAAATCCAGAAGGTGCTCCTTGCCCGGGGCGAGATGCTCGCTACTGCGGAATCCTGCACCGGCGGGCTCATCGCCTCCGAAATCGTGAACGTGGCAGGCAGTTCCGCCGTGTTCGCGGGCGGCATCGTCGCCTACCAGAATTCCGTCAAGCACGAACTTTTGGGCGTGCCTGCCGAAATCCTCGAAAAGCACGGGGCCGTGAGCAAGGAGACCGTAGAGGCCATGGCCAAGGGGGCACGGGAAAAGTTCCATGCCGACTGGGCGGTGGCCACCTCGGGCATCGCGGGGCCAGGGGGTGCCGAACCCGGCAAGCCTGTGGGTACGGTGTGGATGAGTGTCAACAGTTGTTTGCAAAATGAAGCCTTTTGTAAAATTTTCGCAGGAAATAGGCAAGAAATCCGCGAAAAAAGCGTCTATTACGTGTTGGGCAAGCTACTTTTTTTGCTAAATAACCAAAAAAGCACTTGCACAAACGAACACTAAAATGTATATTAAACTAGAAAACAACAAAATGGAGTCAATCATGGCTAAGAAAACGACAACACCCACAAGCAACCTTTCCAGCGAAAAAGCGAAGGCCGTCGAGGCGGCCATCGCACAAATCGAGAAGAACTACGGTAAAGGTTCCATCATGGCCCTCGGCAGCCAGCCTGTCGAAGAAATTCCCGTCATCCCGTCGGGCTGTATCCAGCTGGACATGGCCCTCGGCGTGGGCGGCTTCCCCCGGGGCCGTATCATCGAGATTTACGGACCAGAATCCTCCGGCAAGACGACCCTCACCCTCCACGCCATCGCCGAGGCCCAGAAGCTTGGCGGCGTGGCGGCCTTCATCGATGCCGAACACGCCTTCGACGCGGTCTACGCCCGCAAGCTGGGCGTCGATATCGAATCCCTGCTGGTGTCCCAGCCCGACACCGGCGAGCAGGCCCTGGACATCGCCGAAACCCTGGTGCGTTCCGGCGCTATCGACATCATCGTCATCGACTCCGTGGCAGCACTTGTCCCCCAGGCCGAAATCAACGGCGAAATGGGCGACAACCACGTAGGCCTCCAGGCCCGCCTCATGAGCCAAGCCCTCCGCAAGCTTACCGGCATCCTCTCCAAGTCCAACACCTGCATGCTGTTCATCAACCAGCTCCGCATGAAGATTGGCGTCATGTTCGGCAACCCCGAGACCACTACCGGTGGTAACGCCCTCAAGTTCTACGCCACCCAGCGTATCGACATCCGCCGCATCGCCGCCATCAAGGACGGCGAAGAGGTCATCGGCAACCGCACCCGCGTCAAGGTGGTCAAGAACAAGGTGGCCGCCCCCTTCACCCAGTGCGAGTTCGACATCCTCTACGGCTGCGGCATCTCCCGCGAAGCCTCCATCCTGGACCTGGCCTCCGAACTGGACATCATCCAGAAGAGCGGTTCCTGGTTCAGCTACAACAACGAGCGCATCGGCCAGGGCCGCGAGAACACCCGCCTGTTCCTCAAGGACAATCCGGAACTCTGCAACGAAATCGAGCAGAAAATCCGCGAGAGCATGAGGGACGTGGAACTGTTCAAGCTGGGCGAGCAGGACGCCGTTTCCGCCGACGACGAGGTTTCCCTCTCCGACACCGGCTCGGAGGGCTAGCCCCGGCAGTTCAGCATAAGCAGAAGCCCAATTAGTGAAAAGGCGGGGTTCCCCCGCTTAAAAACAGAAGGCCCGAACCTTTTTAGCCATTGTACGGTTCGGGTCTTTTTTTGCTGTATAAGACCCACCACCCAAAAAAAATTTCGAGCTCAAGCAAGACGCTTTTTCTTGCGCATTTTTCCCGAAAGTAGGCTTTTTTCCCTACAAAAAGAGAAATTTGTCACACCTTGGTCGGTAAATAGTTGCACAAATCCAAAGATTAGGTTATATTACCCATAGAAAACTTAATCAAGGAGTAAATATGAACTTCTGGAAGCTGGGCCTCGCCCTATCCCTCACTGCCGCATTCGGCATCACCGCCTGTGACGACTCGTCCAGTGCCGACGAAAAAAAGATTGGCATCGACGACGCAACCTACGAAGCTGGAAAAGTCGCCTGCGTAGTAACATCTACCGTGGCGGAGACCGGCACATTTGTCCAGGAAATGAGGATGGACGACCTCAGGATTACGATGACCGTAACTCTGGACGACAAGGGCGTCATCACGGAAAAAATCGAGCACAACCAGGAAATCCCCCAGGACACCTGCGAACACTACAAGCTCGACCCGCTTTACAAAACGGTTGAATGCAAGGCCAAGACCATCACAGCTGTAAACGAAGGAACCTTCGAAAAGTCTGAATTCGAAGCCCTCACAGAACTTATCAGCGCCGCCTGTAAGGAATCCAACGGGCAGGATATTCCCAAGAAAGAAGAAATTGAAGAGAATCTCCCCAAGCTTGGCGCCTGCAGCGAAAATAACAAAGGCGAAGAAGCCGAAGTCTTTGAAGGCAAGGGCGTATTCGTAGTCTGCGACGGAAAGAATTGGGTGCCCAGCAAGAATGAATGCAAGGGCGACGCCAAGGTCGACATTGCAACCATTACATTGGCTTGCAAGGACGGCAAGTGGACACTCAGCTCCGACAAGGAATGCGAAGAAGGCAAGACCGATGCCAAGAAGTTCCCCGGTGTCGAAATGAGCGCCACCTGCACCGACGGAGCCTGGGTAATCGACGTTCCCGAAGCCAAGACTGAAGATGCCGGTGAACCCGCAACTGAAGAAACCACCGAAGAAGAAGGGGCCACTGCCGAAGAATAATCGGATTAAAGCCTAGTCTATTAGAAAAGTCCCGCGGAAATCCGCGGGATTTTTTTGCTTTACCGGTGCATTTTAAAGGTCGGCGTAACGCGCAAGTTTCCGTCCACTGCCCAAAGCTGTCCGCAAGATATCGCGGACCTCCCCCGCCCTTGCTGGAAAATCCACCGGATGGAGGGCGATTCGCGGGAGCCCAAAGGGGACTTTCAAAATAAGCTCGCCAAACTTGAAGGCCGGCTTTATCAGGAAATCCGGGATGCCCGCAAAACTAGCCACCGGTGACGCAAGGCGAAAACCCCGGGCTGTCGTAATTGAAAAACGGTCCTCGAAAAGTATGCCCAATTTGCGGACCTGCTTGCACAGGAAATTGTTGCTGTACCAGGTCGGCGGAATGAACGCCACCGGTTTTTCTGCATGTTCGCCCAAGAGCCCGTTCCATGCCGCAAGCCCCGCCTGCAAAAGCCTGTCGGATTCATACTCGCTAAGGCCTGCAAATTCCGCTTCGCCACGAGTCAGGTTCATGGCGACAAGTCCCATATAACTGCGACCCTGGCTGAACTCCGCCTTGTGCTTGTAGCCGTGGAGCGCAAGCTCAAAGCCTTCGCTTTTTAGCCGAAGGAGCGTTTCGCGAAAGCCCTGTACCGCTTCGGGAGTTGCCTTCTCCGTATCGGGAATGACCAG
>CALATK010000228.1 GCA_937891805.1 uncultured Fibrobacter sp.
CGGACATCGGCTCGGTGAAAAAAGGCCAGAAGGTCACCTTCACCGTAGATGCCTTCCAGAACGAAACCTTTACGGGCAAGGTGCAAGAAGTCCGCCTGAGCCCCACCACCACAAGCAACGTGGTCACCTACACGGTGGTCATCAACGCCAAGAACCCGAAACTCAAGCTTCTACCCGGCATGACCGCCACCTGCACCATCGTCACCAAAGAAGTGAAAAACGCCCTCACCATTCCGGTAAAGGCCCTGAAGTTCAACCCTGCTGGCGGCACCGCCTTTGCAAAACCCGAAGGACTGCCGCCACCGCCAGATGCGGCCGCAGGCGGATTCCCAGGAGCCTCGCAAAAAGGTGCAAAGAAAGGGACAAACCGCCCGCCTAAACAGGACGGCGACAAAGTCTGGATAAACCTGAACGGCAAACTGGTCCCCCACCCCGTCACCACCGGCCTTAACGACGGCGTGAACGTGCAAATCCTTGCAGGCCTGGAACTGGGCGATTCCGTGGTAGTGGGTCAAGAAGTCCTGTCCCGCACAGAAGCCGGCAAAACCAGCGGCGGCAGCCCATTCATGCCAAGCCCGCCGGGCAAGAAGAAAAAGTAGTCAGGACAGAGATTGCTTCAGGGCCAGGGCCCTTCGCAATGACAAGTCGCCACATTCTCATGAACTTGCGCAAAAGCAAAAAGAAAAGGTCGCGGACAACCCGCGACCTAAATTTCTCTCTAGATCCTAGTCTCTAAATCCTAGCCTCTAACTAATTCTTAGCCTTAAAATCCGCCACGTTCTTGGCGAATTCTGCTAGGTATTCCTTGGCGGCCTTGACCACAGCCTCGGGCACATAGCCGAATTCCTTCTCCAGCACGCTGGCCGGAGCGGAAGCGCCAAAGCGTTCAAGACCGCAGGCCTTTCCAAAGCCGCCCACCACACGGTCGAATAGCACCGGGAGGCCGCTGCTCAAAGCGAACACCGGAGTCCAGGGCACCAGAATCTTGTCGCGGAAATCCTTGGGCTGAGAGAGGAACAGGGCCGGGCTGATCATAGAAACCACGCGGACCTTCTTGCCTTCGCCGCGGAGGACTTCGGCGGCTTCGTGTTCCAGCAGCACGTCGGAGCCGTTGGCCACTAGGGTCAGGTCCGGCTTTTCGCCAGCGGCGGTGTTGTCGCTTACAATGTATGCACCCTTACGGCAGGCCTTGGCGGCTTCGTAGCGGTTTTCGCCGGGGAGGCTCTTCACCACCTGGCGGGTCAAGATAAGAGCCGTGGGGCTGTCGTTGTTCTCGAAAGCCATTTCCCAGGCGGCCAGGGTCTCGAAGGCATCCGCCGGGCGGAGCACCAGCATCTCGGACTTGCCGTTTTCCTTCTTGAGGTCTTCCAGCAGGCG
>CALATK010000229.1 GCA_937891805.1 uncultured Fibrobacter sp.
CCGAGGGGGAGGCTTCCCCCTTTATTTAATTTCGAAGGCGGGTTCAGTGCCGGAGGTTGTGACGGAGAGGGTCACGGTCTTTTTGCCCAGGGTGCGGGTGACGGTGAAGCCGTCGGCGGTGTTTGCGATGGAGAGGCTGCCGTCGCGGAGGACGGAGTTTTCGCGGCGCATCTTGACCATGTTACAGATAAATTCGTAGAGCGGTTGGGACTTGCGGTTTTCCAGTTCGTCCCAGGGGACGCTTCGGCGGCAGTCGGGGTCCTTGCCGCCCTTCATGGAGAGTTCCTCGCCGTAGTAAATGCAGGACGCGCCGGGCATAAAGAACAGGAGGGCGTATGCCAGCTTGATGCGTTTGAGGCTTGCGCGGGGCTGGGACAGGAGGCGGGTGGTGTCGTGGCTCCCCAAAAGGTTCATGGGGATGTCGCCGCGGCCTTCGGGGAAGGCGGCGCGGACACGGTCGCAGAATTCCTGGACAGAGATGGGGTTCTCGTCGAAGAGGAACTTCATGACCGCCTTGCGGAAGATGTAGTTCATGACGCCGTCGAACTGGTCGCCTTGCAACCAGCGGGAGGGTTCGTCCCAGATTTCGCCTACGATGTAGGCCTCGGGATTGATGGCCTTGACGCGGCGGCGGAATTCTTGCCAGAAGGAGTCGTCGTCGATTTCGTTCGGCACGTCGAGACGCCAGCCGTCGATGCCGCGACGGGTCCAGTATTCGGCCACGGAGAAAAGGTATTCCCGAACTTCGGGGCAGCCGGTGTTGAACTTGGGGAGCGCGGGATAGTTCCACCAGCATTCGTAATTGGGTTTGCCCGAATAGGCGTTGAGAGGCCAGCCCTTTACATGAAACCAGTCCACGTAGGGGGAATTTTCGCCCAGTTCCAGCAGACTGTTGAACTGGAAGAACCCGCGGGAACAGTGGTTGAACACACCGTCGAGAATGATGCGGAGCCCAAGCCTGTGGGCCTTTTTGACAAGGCGGTCGAAATCCTTGAGGGTGCCCAGCACCGGGTCGATTTCGAAGTAATCGACGGTATGGTAGCGGTGGTTGGAATTGCTCTTGAAGATGGGACAGAGGTAGATGGCGTTTGCGCCGAGACCCGCGATGTAGTCCAGGTGGTCCTCGATGCCTGCGAGATTCCCGCCGAACATGTTTTCGCGGGTGGGCCTGGAACCCCAGGGCACGAACCTGCCTACCGCCTGGTAGCGGGGACTGCGGCAGAACCTATCAGGGAATATCTGATAGAATACGGCGTCTTTTGTCCAGGCTGGAGCGAACATAGTTCGGATTTCAGATTTCAGATTTCGGAGTTGAATTTTCTCGTTAACATCAATTCATAATTCCGAAATCCGAATTCCGAATTGGTCTAGATTTTCCACATGGGTCTGCGTTTGCGGGCGTCCACCAGCTTGCGAATTTCCGAACAGAGGAAGTTGTTTTTCGCGAGGTCCTCTACGGAGCAGGGCAGGCGGTAGGTCCAGTTCTTGCCGCCGACGGTGCCCGGGATGTTCACCCGTTCCTCTTCGGGAGCGCATTCCGAAAGGGCGGGCGACAGGGCGAAATAGTCCTGCACCGGCAAGATGCAGAGCAGACTGTTGGCGGAGAACACGTGGGCCAGAATGTTCCGCACCACGGTAGGAGTCAGTTCCTCCGGAGCATTGCCCGGAAGCCCCGCGTGAGACCAGTAGAAGGCCTTATCAAAGTCAGGCTCCTTCCAGAGTCCGCGAAGGCTGGAGGTGTCATGGCAGCTGGTGGTGCATACCGAGAGGCGGGGGTATTCTTCCATGGCGTAGTAGGGAGAATAGGGAGCGTCCCAGTTGCGGGCCCACCGCTCGATACGGAGCGAAAGGATATTCAACTTCTTGAGAACCGCAGGAACGCAGCGGGGCACGGAGCCCAGGTCTTCGGCGCAGACCAGCATGTCCGTTTCCTTGGCAAGGACCGACAAAAGCTTGGTGGCGTTCGCCTCCCAAAGGGCGTTCTGGGCGGCCTCGTTTTCGCCGATAATTTCGTGAAGTTTCTGCTGTTCATATTCCGGCAGGGTGAAGAGCACCGGGGCATTGTACCAATACCAGTAGGGGTAGAAGGTGTGTTCGTCGCCGGTAGGGACAAACACGCGGTTCCAGTATACCTTCAGCAGTTTGTCCTTAATTTCTTGGGGTTCGGAAAGACCGAGGATGGCCTTTTCCGAGAGGAATTCGTCTTTCAAGATGTAGCGGTCCGTAGTGCCGTAGAGCGTCTTGAAGCAGACGGGCAGCAGGCGTTCCGTATCGCCTTCCAGGAACTGCCGCAGCTGATCCACGGAATAGTTGGGCTTGCGCAGGTATTCCAGGGATTCCTGCTTGAACCCTGCGGCCTGCAGGCGTTCCAGGGTCAGCGGGATGCTGGGATTGAAGTGCCCGAGGATGCCCGTAGTCTCGGTCTGGGGGATGCTCCAGATACGGAAAAATCCCAGCACATGGTCGATACGGTAGGCGTGGTAGAACTTGCTCGCCTGGGCGAGACGGGCTTTCCACCAGGCAAAGCCGTCCTGTTCAATGACATCCCAGCGGTAGGTGGGGAATCCCCAGTTCTGACCGCTGTAGCTGAACATGTCGGGAGGGGCGCCGGCACGGTCTTCCAGGGAGAAATACTTGCGGCTCGCCCACACGTCGGCGCTGTCCTCGTTGATGAGGATAGGAATGTCACCCTTGATGTTGATGCCCAGCTTGGAAACTTCTGACACGGCGGCACAGAACTGCGTTTCGGCAACGAACTGCATCCAGGCCTGGAACCAAACGTCTTTCTTGTACTTGGTCCAGATTTTTTCAATGTCCGCGTCCGTGGGGTTCTTGAAATTTTTCCAGTCCTTCCAGCTCTTCTCGCCGTTTTCGGCTTTCAGGGTGCTGTAGGCGCAGTAGGCCTTGGCCCAGGGGTTCTTGTCCAGCCACTCCTGCAGGACCTTGTCCTTGCGGAGCTGGTCGTAACGGTTGTCGAAAATTTTTCTCAGGATGGAGCGTTTCCAGGTGGAAATCTTGTAATAGTCGATGCGTTCCTGCTCGTCGAACTTTTCCTTGGCTTCTTCGATATCGTCTTCGAATTCGGAGGAACCCTGCACCGCCTGGATGTTGATGAACACCGGGTTCAGGGCGAAGGCGCTGCGGGCGCTGTAGGGGCTGGCCTCGGCGCCGGTATCGTTCACCGGCAAAAGCTGGATGACGTTGAAATCACAAAGCTTGGACCACTGGGCAAAGGGAATCAGGTCTAGGTATTCGCCGATACCGATGCTGTTTTTGCTACGGAGGCTGAACAGGGGAACGGCTACGCCGCTCTGGAAACAAGAAATATCACTGTAACGCATGGTGGGAAAGATAGTATAGTGGCTAGGGATTAGGGGATAGGATCTAGGGATTAGGGGATAGGATCTAGGATCTAGGGGATAGGATCTTGGATCTAGGGGATAGGGGATAGGATCTAGGATCTAGGGGATAGGTTTTAGGTGGTAGGGCCGCAGGGGACAAGAGGTTCGGGGTGCGAGGCGCAAGGTTTGATGGTCACAAGAATAAACGGTGCCTTTTTTCCATTAAACCTTAGGGGACACCCGTATGGGTGTCCCCTTTGATTTGGTTATTGGATTATGGTGCGTAAATTGTCTATTTGATAGAAATTACTTTACTCGATGATCCGAGGCGGAGCACATAGCGGCCCGCTTGCGGGACGGTAAGGTTCAGTTGACCATTTGCGGAACCCGTGGCGATTGCCTGGCCGAGCATGTTCAGAAGTGCGTAGCGGCTATGGTGCGGAATACCCGTAACGGAAATATTTTGACCCTGTACCATGACGCTGTAGCTTGCCTTCGCAGTTTTGACGGGGCGTGTACCGATGGCGTCCGTGCCGTCGGGAATCTTTACCGGCGTGTAGCCCTCGACGCTACCGACGCACTTGACATCCTTGATCCAAAGCGAGGGGCTGAAAGCGGTATCGATAACGTTGAAACGGATTGCCCTTACAAGGTCGAGTACGGGTGTTCCGGGAATGTCGCTTTGCCATCCGTTATTGACCATCCAGCCCATGTCGATATTGACGGTTTCCCAATCCATGGTGAGCGGCATCGCGATGTACGGGAAGTCCCAGGCGCCACTGCCAAATCTTTCCGTTGATTCGTTCCAATCGTAGTACAGCGTGAGTTCGTGGTTAGAGCCCTTATAGGTGTACTGGAGCATCTTGCACTTGGAAAGGTCCGCGGCACCATCCAGAACGTAGTCCGCCTTTGCGTAGGGGGAATAGCTGAAGGGGCTGCTGGGGTCGAGAACGATATCGTCCATCTTGCCGATGCCATCGGAGGAGTTGTCCTTGACGCTAGATGTGCCGTAGTTTCCGTCAGCGTCGGCTTCCACCGCATCGGCGAAAATTTTCCAGGATCCCTTGATTTCGCTCAGGTCGCCGTAGGTCACCAGGTTCGGAAGGTTGTCCGTAATTTCGTTTTCCCATTTCAGTCGCTTGGTGTAGGTGGTCTTCTGTGGCAAGATGTTTGCACGGGTGTAGTCGGCCACCGGATCGGTGCCGAGGAAGGGGCGTTCTACGTTCCACATGGCGGTGGAAAGTTTCTTTTCGTTGGTCCACTGCAAGAATGCCTCAAGCTGAGTCTTGTTGTCGGCATTGGTGAAAATATCCTGAATGCCGCCCCATTCGGTGACGAACACGCTCAGGCCCGCGGCCATCGCCTTGTTGGAACTTGCCGTGTGTTCCGATGTCTTGTGCATGTTGGCGTAGAAGTGGTAGGTGTAGGCGATGTTCTTGTCGTTCACCGGATTGTTGACGGCGTCGCCTGCCATGGAAGACCAAACCGGCGTACCGATGATAACCAGGTTGTCGGAATGCTTGCGGATGGCCGCAGTGACGGTGTCGGCGTAGGCCTTCAGGTCGTCCCAGGATTCGCTCACGGGCTCATTGTAGATTTCAAAGATTACATGGGGGTACTTTCCGTAGCGAATGGCCATGCGTTCGAAGAAATTTGCAGCATCCTTGGCGGTAAAGCAGAGCTTGTTGTCATTGAATTCGAACTGGGGCTTGACACCCTTGTGGATGCAGTTGTAGTAGCCACCTTCGCTGTGCCAGTCAATGAGCACGTAGATGTCGTTTTCAATGGCGGCCTGCACGACCGTGTCCATTTTTGCTTCGTAGTATTCCGGGCGGGTCATGTATATGCCCTGCCCCCACGGCGCTACGGCGCCCATGGCGCTGCGCACGAGTTCCACATTCCAGCCGCCCACCAGCGTGTCGATGTAGGTGTTGCCGTTATAGAAGGAC
>CALATK010000230.1 GCA_937891805.1 uncultured Fibrobacter sp.
AGTTGGACTTATGGATCAAAGAAACTCCTCCCCTAGAAGAATTCCAGCTTTCCTTTTCGCCCTGCCGGTAGCCCCAGATTCCATGAAGGAACCAGCCCGTGGCAAGTCTCAGCCGCATACCGAATTCGTCGTGACGCAGGTCGCCATCTACGAGGGCGGCACTGTCCAAGTCCCATTCGTCCAACAATCTAAAGCAGTCCCAGTCCTTGTCGCTGCCTTGAAATTCGCCAATCCCGAATTCTTCCTGGATGTAGTTTCCGTAAACGGAAAAAGCCAGCGGAAACTTTTTCATATTTTCCGACGAATCGGAGGTGACATACCAGCGGTAGCCGTAACCTTCGGGCCCATCCACCTGACGGGAGACCGTGTTGGAATCCGTACGGTTTATGGCCATTTCCAAGTCCGCATAGAAACGCCTATCTCCCTGGAAGCGAAGCCGTGCGCCAGCGCGGTCCGTCCGTTCGGGCCTGCGGAGCGTTCCCAAGGAGTCGTCACGAACAAATTCACTTCCGTCGTCGTGCTTGAGCATCCGATAGTCTTCGTCGGTCCAGAGGCCACGTTTCATGCGATGGCGATCGTTTTCCAAACGGAATCCCGAAACGTCCAAATACAGGTTCGGGTGCCTGTAGGCACCGTGGGCGGCATACATGTTGTAGATGTTCCCGTCGTCATAGGAATCATACTCTACACGGATTTCGTCATCAGGACCGGGATTTCGGCGGCCCTTGAAATTCAAAAGGCCTCCTGCGTAGTTCACCTCGTAATCTACGCCAGATGTCAGCAGGTTCCCGTTCAAATAGACCCGCTCGGAGCCGGGCACCACCGAAAGGTAACTACCGTCGTCACTGATGGAGTAGCCATCCCGCTGGCCGCTCACGCCGTTCATCACCCGGACAATGCGGTTGGTCTCGTCGGTGCCCGCCACGCCACGGACTTCGGTATAGCCTCCCCTGAGCCCCACCATGGCCCCAAGGCTTGCTCTTTCCAACCCGAACAAGCCCATGTTCCTGTCCCGCCAAATCAAGTCGCCCAGGTGCACCATCCAGTGTCTGGACTCCGCACGAAAGTATATCTGGTCCACTTCCTGCAGGGTAGCGGTGGTCTGGTCACCGGCACGGCGGTCCACATCCGAAAGCAAAGCGTCGATATAGACACTGTCGCCTACAAAGCCCTGTATAGAAAGCCGCAGTTCCTGGTCCACCTGGGTGCCGCCATCGCCCACCGTCACCTGCATGGTCTTGTAACCGTGGGTGGAAAGCCCCGAAATTGCTGACCCGTCGCGGCCTTGCGCACCGCCGTCCAGTTCACGCAAATCGTTATTTTGGACAAGATAATCAGGATTCCACACGGGTATGGAATCCATATTCAAGGCGAAAGCCCGACTCCACAACAGTACCCCCAAAAACACCTTTATCCAAGGGCCTTTGCGCATGGGAGCTACCTGCTTGTTGAGTCAATCGCGAACTGTTGGCTATAAAGGAGCTTGCGCCCCGAAACCAAATCTACGCTCCATTCGCCGGGTTTCAGCAAGGCAGGCAGAATTTCCGTAATGCAGGCTTCGGAATCTTTCTTCAAATTGCAGGGCAGCACCTGCACCGTATCCATACCGTGATACCACACATGCCAGAGGGTGTCTTCCCTGTCCTTGAGGGCCGAAGAAATGGTGGTGTAAAAGTAAAGTCTGGAACCTTCCTCGAAAACAGAATCCGCACCGAAAGGCGTCTCCTTGACGATATGCCTGCACACTGTACCCTGGGCCAGGGAAAGTTCCGTGTTCCCCGCATCCTTGATGGAATCGTCTGTTGAAAGGTAGGCCACCGTGCGGTGCACCAAGAACGCAAGCAACACCGCGACCAGTATGACCGTCGTCTTTCGGATATTGCGCAGTGGCGGAATTCCTGCCACAAAAGCCTCGATTAGATAAGCTTACTGGTGTTCTGGGTAAAGGCCGGGACTGCATCCACCAGCTTTTCCACCAACAAGCGGTTGAAGTCGTCGATGCGGTTCGGGAGCCTGGAGCCCGGGAACACCTGCACCAGGAGCAAGGCCTGGTCCACAGGGGAGATGTAAATGGAGCGGTTTTCGCCAGAATAGGACACCGACTGGAAATTCTCACCGCCCAGCATGTTGCCCACCTGACGGGCAGAGTCGAAAGAAGCGGTGCTCAGCACGGCAAGAGGAGTGGGGTCGATACCCAGGGAGCCCACCTCGGCGATAATGGAACCGTCGCGGTGGCAAAGCACAATGTATTCGGCCTTGACGCTTGCCTGATAAGCAACCATCAGGCGGCGGACCTTGCCCACGTCATCGGAATAAATCGTAAAATCGCTCATAACACACTCCTTCTACTTCTTCTTAGGAACATAAGGACGCAATTCGATTTCGTCGTCTCCGGATTCCTGAGGCTTTTCCATGGCGCGGCCAAAGGTTGGCATGCGGGGGACCGTAGCGGCGGCACGCGGACGACCAAACGGCGAAGAGGTGGCTCCCTTCTGGAACAAGCCCGAACCGGCATTACCGGACGGAACCGCCCCTGCAGGAGGGCGAGCCGCAAAAGAAGGCATCTTGAAAGGCGAAGAAGGAGCTGCCGCTTCGGGTTGAACCTGGGGCTTTGGTGCGGCCTGCTTCACAGACACGCCTTCCTTGGTCAGGGACACGTCATGAACGCCGGTGTTGTTCACACTTTCAGCGGCCTTGCGCAAAAATCCCTGCTTCACGTTAAACTTTTCGATCACCAGCATGGCGATGGTCTTGAGGGTCGTCACCACACCCTTTCCGTTATGGGCGGTGGCCGGGAAGAAGGGCACATTGCGAGGATTCAATTCCGCATTCAGTTCTTCCAGGGAGAACACATTCTCCATATCGCGCTTGTTGTACTGAAGCACGAAGGGCATGTCATCCAGATCCATGCCATAATCCTGGAGGTTCTGCCTCAAGTTCTGGAGGCTTTCCAAGTTTTCGGCCTGGCGGGAGCGCTGGGAGTCCGCCACAAACACAATGCCATCAACACCGCGAAGCACCAGCTTACGGGTGCTGTTGTAATAAACCTGACCGGGAACGGTATAAAGCTGGAAACGGGTCTTGAAACCCTTGATATCACCAAGATTCAGAGGAAGGAAGTCAAAGAACAGGGTACGGTCGCCTTCGGTAGCCAAGGACACCATGTCCGTGCGCTTGTCCTGGGGCATTTTCTGGTGAATCACCTGGAGGTTCGTGGTCTTGCCACTCAAACCAGGTCCGTAGTACACCACCTTACAACTAATCTCTCTTGTAGCAAAATTTATTGATGACATTTCAAATCCCTGACACCCTTCATTTTACAAACATTTCCAATACATATTACAAGTCTATAATCTAGCAAAAAACATTTAACATATCTCAGGAAAAAACAAAAAATAAGGGCAATTACGGTCCCGAGCATATTCCAAGTTGAGTGATATTAACGAATGTTTACATGCCGGTCGCAGATGTGAGGCGCGAGGCTCGGGGCTCGGGGTGCGATGAGCGAATCGACCCCTATTCCCTATATGCGGAAAAGACCGGCACGGGAAACCGTACCGGTTCAAAATTCCTGATAAAGGATCAATTAGGCGAGGCCGTTGATGACCTTGGCGGCCTTGGCCTTGTAGTTAGCGGCGCGATTGGCGCAGAAACCGGCACGACCCTTGGCAGCAGCCTTGTCCAGCATGCTGAACAGGTTGGGCATTTCCTTGAGAGCAGCTTCCTTGGAAGTTGCAGTGCGAATCACCTTGAGGCTGGAACGAATCGCGGAACGGACGGAACGGTTCATGGCGTTGGCCTTTTCGGCCTGACGCAGACGCTTTTTGCAAGATTTGTGTTGAGGCACCTTTTATTCTCCGGGTAAAACCTACTTAAAATTTGTTGGCTCAAAGATAGTAAAGTTGAAGATAATGTCAACCCCTCAAAAAGCCGTAAAATGCTAAATTTGCCCATTATGATGCCCTTTGTGAACCTCTCGGCCCAGCGAGACGCCTACCGGCAGGAGCTGGAAAAAGCCGAAAAAGCAGTACTTGACAGCGGTTGCTACATCGGCGGACCAGAGGTCCAGACCCTGGAGCGGGAGCTGTCCGCCTACTGCGGAGGGGTGCAGACGGTCACCTGCGGGAGCGGCACCCAGGCCATCGAGATCGCCCTCATGGTCTTGGGCCTTGAACCGGGGGATCAGGTCATCGTCCCGGACTTTACCTTTATCGCTCCGGCGGAATGCGTGGCAAAACTGGGGGGCATCCCCGTTTTTGCCGACATCAACCAGAAAACGCTCCAGATCGACCCCGAAAGCGTCAAGAATCTCGTGGGTCCCAAGACCAAGGGCATTATCGCGGTGAACCTGTTCGGGCAGTGCGCACCCTACGCCCCCCTGCGGAAAATCGCCGACGAGCACGGCCTCTGGATACTGGAAGACAGCGCCCAGGCCTTCGGTGCGACTTATACTGCCGGTGGTGCCGGAAGCGAGACCGCCGCCGAGGGGAACGCTCGCCGGGCCTGCACCTTCGGGGACATTTCCATTACCAGTTTTTACCCCAGTAAGCCCCTGGGCTGCTACGGCGACGGCGGGGCCATCTTTACCGCCAACGCGAAATATGCAGAAAAGGCAAGGCTTATCGCAAACCACGGCAGCTGCGAACGCTACCGCCACGTAGAAATCGGCGTGAACGGAAGGCTAGACGCCCTGCAGGCGGCAGTGCTGCGGGTCAAGCTGCGCCACCTGGACCAGGAGCTGAAACAGCGGGCGGAGAACGCCAAGGTTTACGACGAGTTTTTTGCGGGATTGTTAGGATTTGCGCCGCAAGCGATAGCCGCAGGCAACACCAGCACCTACGCCCAGTACACGATGCTGGCAGAGAACCGAGATGAATTTATCGCAAAGTTGAACGCCGCAGGAATTCCCTACTGCATCCACTACCCCATGCCGCTGCACAGGCAAGCTTGTTTTGATGTGGCTGCCGCCGGTGCGAATTCTGCGAACTGCACTGTGACAGAGAAAATCTGCAAGCAGGTCATCAGCTTGCCCTTCTGTGCCTTCACCGACGTGAAAGGCGTCGTAGAAAAACTGCGATAGAAGCGGACGCCGTAAGCGAATAAATAGCCGTTCGTTGTTTTTTCCATAATCCTTTTGTATATTACCCCTCGGTTTCCCGAAGGGGATTCTTTTGGGCCTAAAGAGTTTTAGGCCATTTCCCAGATGGGCCGGCGTTCCGGCCCGAATTCCCATATTACCAAATGAACAAGGCCTGGGCGGTCGTTCTCCGCGCATGGCCAGGAGAAACTATGACGAACGAAAAAACAGGCACTGCAAAACGCAGCCATGACCCATTCTTTAGATGGCTCTTTTCTGACACGACTCACGCCAGGAACCTGCTGGAACTTTCGGCGAAGGTGAACCGGGAACTGAGCGAGTTCCTCTCGGTGGTGAACCTGGATACCCTCGTGCGTATTCCAGATTCCTACTCGGAGGTGGACGAAACTGGCGAGGCGGATATCGCCTTCCGCGTGAACGTTGCCACGGGTGCACCCGTACTCGTGGGCATCTTGCTGGAGCACAAGTCCGGGAGAGATGTCGGAATCCTTGAACAGATTGACCGATATGTCCATTCCGTCATGAGGCTGCACGAGGAGAACCGCGTATTCAGCGGGTTCCCCACCATGGCGATTATCTTCTACAACGGTCGCGAGAACTGGGATCCCCTGAAACTGCTGGAAAACGGTTACCCGAAATATTTCCACGGGTCCGTGCTTCCGTTCAAGTGCACCTTCATAAACATGGCGGACATTCCCG
>CALATK010000231.1 GCA_937891805.1 uncultured Fibrobacter sp.
AAGCCGGTGTTCGCGATTTCCGTGTCCAGCTACGACTGTACGGGTTGCGGCGTTTGTACGCAGGCCTGTATCGGTAAGGACAAGACCGACGAAACCAAGAAGGCCATCAACATGGTGCCGCAGGAACCCATCAAGGTTCAGGAAGGCAAGTGCTGGGACTTCTTCGTCGATCTCCCGGAATTCGACCGCACCAAGGTCAACAAGAACCTCGTCAAGCAGGCCATGCTCCTCGAACCCCTGTTCGAATTCTCCGGCTCCTGCGCAGGCTGCGGCGAAACCGCTTACGTGCGTCTCGTCAGCCAGCTGTTCGGTGACCGCATGGTTGTCGCTAACGCTACGGGTTGCTCCTCCATTTACGGCGGTAACCTCCCGACCACTCCGTGGGCAAAGAACAAGGAAGGCCGCGGTCCGGCTTGGGCCAACAGCCTGTTCGAAGACAACGCTGAATTCGGTCTCGGTATGCGCCTCGCTATCACGAAGCATACCAAGCAGGCCTTGAGCCTCCTCGAAGCCGTGAACGTTCCTGCCGAACTCAAGGAAAAGCTCACGACCCAGGAGCAGAATGACGAAGCCGGCATCAAGGCCCAGCGTGAAAACGTTGCCGCCCTGAAGGCAGCCCTCGCCGGTGCAACCGACGACGCATCCGTCAGCCTCCGCGACGAATTCGCCGATTACCTCGTGAAGAAGTCCGTGTGGATCTTCTGTGAGCCGTAGGCGACTCGTATTGACGAGTCGTCGAAGGCGAGAGTGAGCGCTGACCGGAGTGCCCCGCTTGCGTCTAGCGCGAACGGTCTTCATACTGTGACGGTTGGGCATACGATATCGGTTACGGTGGTCTCGACCACGTGATGGCCACGGGCGAAAACGTGAACATCTGCGTCCTCGATACCGAAGTGTATTCCAACACCGGTGGACAGGCTTCCAAGGCCACGAACCGTGGCGCAGTCGCCCTCTTCGCTGCCGCTGGTAAGCGCGCTGGCAAGAAGGACCTGGGCCTTATCGCCATGAGCTACAAGAACGTTTACGTCGGTCGCATTGCTCTCGGCGCAAACGACGCTCAGGCCCTGAAGGTTCTCCAGGAAGCGGAAGCACTTTACACGACCGCACAAGTCAATTGCAAAAGGGATAATGCGACAGACTTGTGCTCTCACCTACGACGACAACTTGACAGTTGTCGCCTCCAGCTCACGGTGGTCCGTCGCTGATCATCTGCTACTGCCCCTGCATCAACCACGGCTTTGGCGCGAAGTGGCCAAGAAGCTCGCCGACGACCTCCAGAAGGCTGCCAAGGGTCGGAGGCTACTCTTAAGTAGCCTTCGAAACACGGAGCAGTCAACTTCCATCGGTTCCTGTATGCGAAAGTTGAATGCGGAGTCTCATAACTGACGCCCGCTATGCATTCTACGACGCCATGAGCAAGGATACGGAAGGGCTGATTAGCCTGTAAGCCACAAGGATGTCATCCCCGCGAAGGCGGGGATCTCCCCTTTACGAAAACGCCCCGTCACTCAAATGTGGCGGGGTGTTTTAGCAGCGTGCATAGCCTTTAAAAGTCTATGCAAAAACGCAACATTTTTGTCCGACTATTTCAGTCGCCCGAAACTCTTTTTCAGCTTGGCGAGGGCGTCATCTTCGATAACCTCTTCGGAGTCGTCTCCCTTGCGCTTGAACTTGAGTATTTCGAAGTCTTCCAGCATGGCTCGCGCCTGCAGGTATAGCGAGGGGTACTCGGCGTCGTCCGGTTGCATTCGCTCCATCTTGGAAAGGATTTCACGGGCATTCTTGAGTTCGTGATCCTTGATATAGCGGGCCTTGAGGAATGGACGGAACTTTTCACGGAGTTCCCGGACAGAGAGGTTAAGGGGGGCATTGAGCACCCCAAGGGCAAGGCGGTTATCGTCCTTAAATTTGAACTCGTCGGCAAGCGCCAGAGAAAGGGCGGAAATCCTTTCGAAAAGCGTCCTTTCTACAGAATTTGGAGAATAAAGGGCCAGAATTTTCCCGATAGACTTGTATTTTGCCTTTAACGCGGCCAGCGCATCGCGGGCATGGTCCCCCCCTTGACGCATGGCTACCGAGAATTCCCGCAAAATGTCCCAGAGTTTCACGAAGGATTCTGCCCCTAGCAGGGCGGACTCGTAGGTGGCGCGGGCCAGTGACATGCGGATCTCTTCGTCTTCGCTCCGGGTGTTGGCGGCCAGATTCCTGAAATCGTGAAGTTTCTTGCCGCGGGAGTATTCAAGACCAGTAAAGAGGACGCAACGGGCTGGGTCCAGATGGTCGGCGGCGAGGGATTTGACGAGCCAATTCGAAAGAGGCTCGAGGTTCGAGGCGCGAGGTTCAAAAAATGAACCAATCTCCAATCGCGAAACAAGCAATGTAATTTTTTCGTTTTTGGAAGAAAAATTATCCACCCGCTTACGGAAGGACTGCCAGAAGTCAGATTCCTGCGGGGGCATGAGCGCGGATTCCCCGAGCCGCCAGCCAAAACGCATGCCGTCCAGGGGAAAATCGATTCCGCTGGATTCTACCACAGGCCGCACCGCCGCAAAAAACCGGAAACTCCCCCACTCCGGATTGATATCGAAGGAATGTTGACCCACCCTTACATGCAGGCGCAGGTGATTCTCCTTTTCGGGCGTAACCGTCGGGACATCGCAATCCAGCTGTTTCATGTCGGCGAAGACTTCGTACAGGAGCAAAAGCGGAGCCTTGTGCGGGTTCGCCTTCAATTTGTCGCAGAAGCCGTCATCAATAAAGGTGCGGCGATTTTCCAGCTGTTTTTTCGCATTCTTGGGCAACTCTTGGTTCCCCGTGGCATCACGAT
>CALATK010000232.1 GCA_937891805.1 uncultured Fibrobacter sp.
TGTTTAGCAAGTAGAAAAATGCCATTGCAAGTAAAAGAAAATGCAACTTATGTTTATTTTAATGGATATCCTAGAATTGAAACAAAAGCAGAATTTGATAAAATAGTAGAAATGATAAAAGCAAATGTTAGTTATTATGAAAATTATTTGACAGAAGTACAATATAAACTTTTTTTAGCTAATATATTCAATTATAGCATCACTAATTATTTCGACTATATATATTCCCTATGTTCAAAATATAATATATGAGTCAGGTAGTAGTGAAAAGGAATATTGTAGTGAAGAATTTCTGATACGGTTCTTATCACGATTTCCTCCAATAACTATAAAAATAATATATTAACTGGAGAAAATCAAGTGATTTTTCGTGTTTTTTCTTTGCTTAATTGAAACGGAATGGTCTTTTTGCCGGACGGTATTCTTGTTTCCTAAATTTTACAATGGGGGGGGTATGGACTTTGGCAGGGGCATTACCTATATTTAACAGGATAAACTATAGACGGGGATGTTTTTATGAAAAATTTCATTGCTCCAAGGTCCCTGAGTGGCACACTGAGCTTGCCGAAGTGCTTGCCGAAGGGCCGGCTCATAACCATCTGCCTACTCGCGGCAATCTTCGCCCTTTCCGCTTGCGATGATTCGTCGTCGGCAAGTGAAGGCAACAATGAAACATCCGCTGTTGAATCGTCTTCAAGCGTAAAGGACTCTGATTCCACCGAAGAGTCTTCCTCTTCGATAGATAAAAAGTCGTCTGGCAATGAAACCAAAGACAAGTCTTCGAGTAGTGACGCTAAGTCTAGCAGTTCGGCAAAAGAAACAAAGAACTCATCTGACTCCAAGAGCTCCAGTTCTGTGAAGTCGGGTGAATCTTCTAGCAGTAGTAAGGATAAGTCCAGTTCATCGGTGAGTTCTTCATCGAGTGTCAAGTCTAGCAGCAGTTCTTCCGTGAAGCAGTCTTCATCGTCAGTTGTTTCAAGTAGTAGTTTTGTAAAAATAGACTATACCAATCCTAGTCACACGTATGGTGAATTGGAAGATCCGAGAGACCATCGGAAATACAAATATCTGACCATTAAAGGGAAGAATAAGGATGGTGAACGAGATTCCGTAACCGTGATGGCGGAAAACTTGAATGTTGGGATAATGGTCCAGGGGGTGTATGATCAGGCGGATGATTTGAAAATTGAGAAATATTGCTACAACAATGACTCGCTCAATTGCATTCAGTATGGTGGGCTTTACCAATGGGCGGAAGCGCTGCAGTTGTCGAGCGAATGCAATACCAAGAGTTGTGCCGCCCAGATAGATCCCGACGGAGATGGGGTCCACCAGGGAATTTGCCCGAAAGGCTGGCACTTACTGACGTATGACGAATTCTACATCGTTGTTCACGCCGATGAAAACGTTAATCCACTTGTGGAGGGGGTGCGAGCCACTGCATTTGGCGGACATAACTACAGCGGGTATAGCCTGATTGGTGGCGGAATGCGTATTACACCTTCGGGTAATTTTAAAGAAAAAAATGAAGTTGCTTATTGGTTCTATCCAGGTGAAAATGAATACGAAAATTATTCGTGCGGTGATGATGGTTACATGGGAAACACGAGTAAGTCTTTGAATACCAATGTATCGTACAAAAAAATGGTTTGTCCATCCGTTGTGTGAAGGATGAGTAACGAATTCATAATAAGGATGACATAAGGCCAAGAAAAACTACAATCACGGAATGAACAATTTCAAAATTGAACAGCTTGAACCCCGCATGATGATGGATTTTGCGGTATAAGTTCCTCATTCCATATTTCACATTGCTTGGTTTGTGGGTGGTGAAAATTTTTACAGG
>CALATK010000233.1 GCA_937891805.1 uncultured Fibrobacter sp.
TGCCTTGCCATGGCCTTTGAAGAATTTTCACGCGTGTGTGCAGGCCTTGCTCTGACCCCCGGCACAACGGCTTTGGGGGCCATTCCGATGTTTTTAGCTGCCACGGCAGAACAAAGAGAACACTGGTGTTATGACCTTGCCAGCGGTAAAAAATTGTGGGCTTTTGCGCTGACCGAGCCGGAGGCCGGCTCCGATGCCAGTGCTTTAAAAACTACCGCCATTAAGGACGGCGATTATTATATCGTCAACGGTACCAAACATTTTATTTCTACCGGCAAAGAAGCCGATTTTTATACCGTAGCTGTCAATACCAACCCTTCCCGCGGAGCGCGCGGTATTTCTCTTTTGGTCATTGAAAAAGGAACCCCCGGTTTTAGTTTCGGTAAAAAAGAAGAAAAAATGGGTATTCGCACCAATCCCACCTATGAGCTGATTTTTGAAAATGTGCGCGTTCCGAAAGAAAACCTGTTGGGCTCTGAGGGCCGCGGCCTTTTGTATGTGCAGGAAACCTTGGACTATTCCCGTCCGGGGGTAGCGGCGCAAGCGGTGGGTATTGCCCAAGGGGCATTGGACGAAACCGTGCCTTATTTGCGCACCCGCAAACAATTCGGTCAGCCGATTATTACCTTTCAAGCTTTGGCTCACAAAGTGGCTGAGCTGGCTGCTAAAACCGAGGCAGGCCGTGCCATGGTGTACAACTTGACGCACCGCATGGACGAAGAATTTTTTCCGGCGGTAAAAGCCGCTTTGGAAAATGGGACAACGGTGCATGACGAACTGAAAAAATTAAAAGGGGTGCGTTGGACCAAATATAGTGCCATGGCCAAGCTGTTCTGCGCTAATACGGCTATGGAAGTGGCCGACGAATGTGTTACCCTGTGCGGCGGCATTGCTTATATGAGGGATTTTCCGTTGGAAAAATATATGCGTGATGCCAAAATTACCCAAATTTATGAAGGCACCGTCCATATTCAAAAGAATGAAATCATCGCGGCTTTGATCAAAGAATATGCCGCTAAAGGAGAGTAATATGCACGTTTTAGCTTGTGTAAAACAAACCCCTAAATCCGATAACGTAAAAATTGATCCTGTGACGGGTTGTCTGATCCGTTCCGGAGCCGAAAGTGCGATGAACCCCTTTGATGAGTATGCCTTGGAAGAAGCAGTGGTACTCAAGGAGCAAACCGGTGGGCGCGTGTCCGTGATTACCATGGGCCCTCCGGCGGCAGAAAATGTCTTGCGCGACAGCATTGCCCGCGGTGCCGATAAAGTGTACCAGTTGGGGGATATGGCTTTTGCCGGATCGGATACATGGTCCACCAGTTATGCTTTGGCCAAAGGCGTTGAAAAAATTAATGCGGAAGACAAAATAGATTTAATTATCTGCGGCAAACAAACCAACGATAGCGACACCGGTCATATCGGGCCGCAAATTTCCGCTTGGCTCAATTGGCCCAATGCTGCTTTTGTTAAAAAAATAGTGTCGGTCAATGAAAAATCTATTACGGTAGAACGCCTGACTGAGGCCGGCACAGACGTGCTGGAGCTGCCTTTTCCGTGCGTTATCAGTGTGGTGAAAGAAATCAGCAATCCCCGTGTGCGCAGTGTAAAAGGCCGCATGGCCGCCAAACGGGCTGAAGTAACCAAATGGACGGCGGACGATATCGGAGCCGATAAAAATAAACTGGGTGTGAAAAACTGCCCGACCCGTGTAGTTAAATCTTTCTCTCCTCAACGCTGCACCAATGCAGTGGTGGTAGAGGGTGCCAACGGCAAGGAAAAAGCCGCCAAGTTGGTAGAACTGTTAAAAGAAAACAAATATATTTAGAGAGTCTGGTTATGAAAGAATGGAAAAATGTATGGATTTTGGCGGAAGTTTCCAACGGAAAAATGAGTTCCCCCGCTTATGAACTGATTCCCGCAGGGCGCGGACTAGCCGATACGTTGGGGGAAAAGCTTTGTGCCGTACTTTTGGGTGCAGACGTAAAGAAATTTGCTCAAGATTTGTTTGACCGCGGGGTAGATATTGTTTATGTGTGCGACGATCCTGCCTTGACAAATTATGTAGATGATATTTATGCCAAAACGCTAAACGGTATGATACAGACCTATAAGCCGAACAAATTTTTATTGCCGGCTACCAACTTGGGGCGTTCTTTATCCGCCAAAACGGCCATTTTTGCCGGAACGGGTTTAACCGCCGATGCTACAGAGGTGCTGATTAACCCCGAGGACGGACAATTACATGCCACCCGCCCGACTTTCGGCGGAAATTTGATGGCTACGATTACTTGTGCACGCACGCGCCCTGAAATGTGTTCTCTGCGTCCGATGTCTTACCCGAAGGCCGCCGCGTCCGAATCAAAGACGGGGGAAGTGATAGAGTTTGCCTTTGATGCGGGGAAATATACTTCTTTAGCCAAGTTCTTGCAATTTATCAAAAGTGAAGGCGAAGGGTTGGATTTATCGGAAACCGATGTCATCGTGGCTGGTGGCCGCGGTTTAGGCAAAGCGGAAGGCTTTGATCTGTTAAACAAACTGGCCGAACGTTTGGGCGGCGCAGTGGCGGCTTCCCGCGCACCGGTGGATAACGGTTGGATTGAGTACCGCCGTCAGATCGGACTTACGGGAAGAACGGTGAAACCTAAACTGTATATTGCGTGCGGTATTTCCGGTCAGATTCAGCATATGGCAGGTTGTAGCGGGGCGGATGTGATTGTGGCCATTAACAAAGACCCCGAAGCTCCGATTATGAAGATGGCGCATTATGCGGTGGAGGGGGATTTGTATGAAGTGATCCCTGCGATGCTGGAGGCACTGGATAAGTAGGATTAACAGCTTCTTCGGTTATGAGAATTACGCACACAAGGTAAAACTTTCCGTTTTACCTTGTGTTGCTTTTCTACTCAACAATTTTCCAAATTTAAGCCCTTTTGCCGTCTCTTTGTGTTTATGTAGCCGCTACACCGCGTACAAACTAAATCCGCCAAAATCATCTTAAATTTGCAAAATCAGAATAGCGTGAAATAAGTTTTTCAGCTATGGAGAACGGCAAAATATTTTGTTTTGTTGGGTTAGCTAGACTCATGGTTGCTTTTTTGAGTAATGAAAAAAGGATATTGTCTCCGTCGGAAAAGAAGAAAAAACTTGACTCATTTTTTTTTTTTGATACAATTTTCCTGCGTTTCCTAAGTAAAAAGTCATTTTTGTTGTTTTAAGCTGTTTAGTGGCCTTTTACGCTCATTTAAGGTAGAATATAAATGAGGATCGCAAGGAGAATAAATATGAACTTGAAAAAACAGTTTGGCTACCCGGCCAAGCGTGGTCCTCTTTCTGCAGGTTTCACGTTGATTGAACTATTAGTTGTCGTACTCATTATTGGTATCTTATCTTCTGTGGCTTTGCCGCAATATACCAAAGCAGTTAACCGTGCCAAATCCGCCGAGGCTTGGACCATTATGAAAGCCATAGCCGATGCCCAAGAAGTGTATTTTTTGGCAAATGACACATACTCCTCTAATCTTGATGAGTTAGATATTGAAATACCGGAAATGAAAAACTGGGATATCGGTACGAGTGTTGGCGGAACAGCTACAACTTTTTTTGTAAGTATGGAAGGTAAAGGGAGTATGTCTGAATATCGTATGAGTTACCACAGAGATTTAGATCCAAGTTCCTACTATTATCCACGCAGAATTAGCTGTTGGGGAGATCAGAAAAATTGTAAGAACATGATTCCCTGTGCAGATATCGGCACCAACGTCGGCGCCTACTGTTACCCTTAATCTTGACAGGAAATTTAATTCAACCCTAATTTAGAAAGCATGCGGTCCAAGAGGCCGCTTGCTTTTTCTTTGGGGGTTTGCAGTTTGCGCCCGCCGTGCTGTTGGGAATACAGGGCCAAAGATAAGGCGGAGGTATATTGGGGGGCCAGCATTTCCTCTCCATCTGCGATTAAATGTTCAAAAGTAGCCAGTCTGGCGCGGCGTACACCTAAGGCTTTTTGGGCGGCATTTTTCACATGCAGGCCGGCCCCGCCGCCCGTCAAGACTGCTACCGACGGAGCATATTTTACATAGCGCGGCTCTAAAATCAGGGTCTTGCGTAAGGTTTGCAACAGTTTGCCGCCTGCCTCGTCTAATAAATCGTCCATAATTTCATCATCGCCGTAGGTATAATCTTTCAAAATCTTTTTGGCTTCGTCCAAATCATTTTGCAATACTTCGGCTACTTCTTGCGCCACAATATCCGCTCCTTGCGGGATTTCCCACGCGGCTTCTATAATTCCTTTGTGGTAAAGCAGGGCCGAGCTGTTTTGGGCTCCGATGTCTAGGAGCAAGACGGCTCCCTTTTTTTCTTCGGGTTTTAACAGCGTATGCGCCAAGGTCAATATGGTGGGGGCAGCTTCAAAATCTTCACAACCGGCGGCCGCCAGTACGCGGTTTAAATTGTTTAAATGCGTTTTTAGCCCCAAGGAAAGGAATGTTTCAGCATCTAAGCAATTGCCTTGCAACCCTACCGGATTTTGCACCCCGCTATTCCCGTCCACCGTATAAGACTGGGGGTAAAGGTCCACCACTTCCAAGGTTTCACTCAGATTAGTTGGAATGGAATTGTCCAATACGTCCTGTACGTCTTTGGCTGTAATGACTTGATTTTTGCTTTCTATGGCTTTAAATCCGCCGGAGCGGCGAAAACTGAGAAAATCCCCGCGCAGCCCTACAGACACCGTGGGGGAAAACTCTATATATTCTTGCAGCTTGCCAAACAATTTATTTAGGGCGCGCACCGTTTTATCAAAATCCAAAATGTAACAACCATTGACGGAGGGGCAAGGCTCCCGCAACGCATGCCGTACGCGGCATGACGCTGTTTCTTCGTCATACACACTCAGCACGGCTGAAATTTGCCCGCTGCCAAAATCCAATGCGATAAAAGGTTGTTGCATATGCTTATTTTATCAAATTTGTTTCGGGCACTGCTTTCGCCCAAGCCCCGCCGAAAAACCCACTCTGTTCGGCGGAGAGAGGGGGGAATTTCATATAATATACATATGATAGAGATTAAAGATTTATCTTTTCATTTTGGCTTACGTAGCTTGTTTGAAAATGCCAATCTTCTCCTGCCGGACGGGTTGAAAGTGGGAGTAGTGGGGTTGAACGGGTGCGGAAAGTCCACCCTCTTTAAGCTCATCACGGGGGACCTGTTCCCCGACGGGGGAAAGATTGAAATTTCCCGCGGCACACAAATTGCTTCCGTGGCGCAGGAGATCAAGGACCCGTCTAAAAAATTATTGGATTTTGTGTTGGAAGCGCATGAAGAAATGACCCGTTTGGAGCGCGAACTTAATAAAGACCTTTCCGGTGAAAAAATGGCTGAAATTTATGACCGGTTGGACTTTTTAGGCGCTCACTCCGCCAAAGCCCGCGCCAGTGCCATTTTGAGCGGTTTGGGATTTGAAAATGCGGATTTTGACCGCCCTTTGAAAGAGTTTTCCGGCGGCTGGCAAGTGCGGGCCAATTTGGCCGCCACCTTGTATGCGCCCAGCAACTGTTTATTGCTGGACGAGCCGACCAACCACTTAGATTTGGAAACGTCCACTTGGCTTGAAAATTATTTGGCTAAGACGGACAAAACCGTCCTGCTCATCAGTCACGACCGCCACATTTTAAACCGCCTGTGCGACAAAATCGTACACGTGGAGCAGGGCGGACAATTGCGCATGTATAACGGCAATTATGATACGTATGAACGTACGCGCGAGGCTGAGCAAGAGGGGGCGCGACTCGCTGCTGCCAAGCATGAACGGGTGGTGGCGCACCTGCAGTCTTTTGTGGACCGTTTCCGTTACAAAGCCACCAAAGCCAAGCAGGCCCAAAGCCGTATTAAAATGATTGAAAAAATGGGCGAACCTCCCGCCGTTATCAAAGACCCCGAAGTACATTTTCAATTTCCTTCTCCTGCTCCGCTTACGCAGGCTTTAATTACGCTGGAAGACGCTGTAGCCGGATATGACGATAAACCCGTTTTGCAAAACTTAACCTTGCGCATTGAGCCCGATGATCGCATCGCACTTTTGGGGGCCAACGGAAACGGCAAATCCACCTTAGCCAAAATTTTATCGCACCGTTTATTGCTCATGAGCGGGCGTATGACGATTGCCAAAAAGATTAAAATTGCTTATTTCTCCCAACATCAAACCGAAGAGTTAGACGTGGAAAAAACACCGTATGAACAGCTTTCTGCCTTGATGCCGGATGCTACGGAGACCCAAATTCGTGCCCAGCTAGGGGCGTTTGGCTTAAATAAAAGTAAATCAGATACCTTGATAGGCAAATTGTCCGGCGGAGAAAAATCCCGCCTGCTTTTGGCTTTGATTACCAAAGATGCCCCCAATATGTTGATTTTAGATGAGCCGACCAACCACTTAGATATTCTTTCCCGTCAGGCATTGTTGGAGGCGTTGAACGCTTATGAAGGGGCCGTGGTGCTGATCACGCACGATTTGCACGTCATAGAAATGGCTTGTGATACGCTGTGGCTGGTCAAAGGAGGCACGTGCCAGATTTACCGCGGCGACTTGGAGGATTACAAAGCCAGCCTGCTCAAACGCAATGAGAAAGAAGGCAACGCCAGCGATAAAGAAAGCGCCGCCGAAACCCGCCGTCGGACGGCCGCCCAACGCAGGGCGGAGTTGGCTCCGTTGAAAAAAGAAATACGGGAACTGGATAAAAAATTAGAAAAATTAACGCACCGGAAAAAGGAACTGGAAAATGCCCTTTTGGCGCGTTATGATGCTGATAACAGCATTGAGTTGGCTCTATTGGGTGATCAGATTTCAGATTTGGAAGAGCGGTGGATTTTGCTGAATGAACAATGCGAAGCTATTATGTCAGACAAGGGGGCCGCATGAGTGCCTTTAGACAATTGCCCGATTGGTTACAGGTAGCTCTTGCGCGTATTTGCATTACGCAGCCTACACAGGTGCAACAATCTGCCCTTCCGCCTGCTTTGAAAGGAAAAGATGTACTGGCCACCGCTCAAACGGGAACGGGCAAAACCTTTGCTTTTTTACTCCCTTTACTGGTACATTTGACTGAACAACCCGAAAAAAATGCGCTTATTTTATCTCCTACGCGAGAGCTGGCTCAGCAAACACAAGAAGCCTTGCAATCTTTGCTTGATGATGAAAAACAGATGCCCTGTGCGCTGATTATTGGCGGGGATAATATCCATAAACAATATGCCGCCTTGCGCCGTCATCCGCGGGTCATTATCGGTACGCCGGGGCGCGTGATAGACCATATCGGGCGGAAAAGTATGAGCCTGAAAAATATCGGATTTTTTGTGTTGGACGAGGCGGACCGCATGCTGGATATGGGGTTTATACCGGACGTTCAAAAAATCGGTGCGGCAATGCCTGCTGTGCATCAAACATTCCTGTTTTCGGCCACCTTGCCAAAGGAAATTGAAAAGTTGGCGCAAGGGTTTTTAATAGATCCCGTACGGGTGCAAATCGGCTCAGTGACGCGCCCTGTGGACTTGGTGTTGCAACAAATCGTGCGCTTGAGTACACGCGAAAAACTGCCCCAACTAGTGCATGAACTTCAGGCACGTAAAGGCTCTGTGTTGGTCTTTGTCAAAAGCAAGCACGGAGCGGACCGCTTGGCTAAGCAATTGAAACAATACGGTTGCAAAGCCGGAGCTTTGCACGGGGACTTGCGCCAAAACCGCCGCCGGCAAGTGATGGAACAATTTAAAGAAGGGCTGTTGCCGGTGTTGGTGGCTACCGATGTGGCCGCCCGCGGGATAGACGTGGCGGATATTTCCTGTGTGATTAATTATGATTTGCCTCAATGCGCCGAGGATTATATCCACCGCATCGGCCGTACGGGCCGTGCGGGCAGTGTAGGGACGGCGCTTTCCTTCGTGACGGAAGATAAAGAAAAATGGACGGAAATTTGCCGTGTGTGCCGTTTGGGTAAAGTAACGGAGCTGACCAAAAGCAGCCAACGCCTGGCCGCACCCAAATTTTTGCCGCAAGAGGCTCGCCCTAAGCCCAAAAAACCTGTTGCTGAGACCAAAGCAGCAGATCCTGTGCCCCTTCGGGTCAAAGAAACGGAGAAAAAAGTAGTGTTGGCTTTGCAACCTAAACCCGTTAAAAAGCAAGCTCCTATCCGTCAAACGTTACCGGAAAATGAAGCACAAAAAAATGGGTTTTCCGTCGTGCGCGTGGGGGGAAAGAAAACTCAACAGCCTAAGCCAACAACCAGAAAAAATAGTTTCCACGGTCCTGCCAAAAAAAACGGAAAGTATAAATTTTTCAAGCGAAAACGCAAATAAAAACCCCCACTATCAAGCGGGGGTTTTATATATTAGATTATTTGATTTCGTAACAGTTGTTCACGGGTGTTTTGGTGGCGGCGGCGTTGGTGCTCAGCTGGATGGCGCACCATGACGGCGGTCCCGAGAAGTTTGTGGCTGAAAACCCCGCCTACGTGATGCCGAAGAAGAAGTTCGAACTCGGCGACAAGAAGGTGGCGGATATCCTCCCGAAGGTGAAAGCGGAATTTGCCGGCTGGAAGAGCGACGAACGCGACGGCCTGTGGCTTGAGAGCGAAAAGTCCTGGGTGCATGTGCGTGCGAGCAATACGGAGCCGGTGATTCGCGTGATTGCGGAGGCGCCGACGGCGGAGGAGGCAGAAACCCTCTGCTCTAAGGTAGAAAAACTCATCTAACCGTCGCTATGCTGCGGACTGTTTTTGAAAAAAGAGTGCTCGTTCGGCGCTCTTTTTTATAGTTCGATGCCTGTATCGCGTTCGATGACTGTCTCGCAGGCGGCCTTAAAGGTTTCGGGGGTGGCGACGATGGTCACGGTCTTTTTGGCGCGGGTGATGCCGGTGTAGAGAATCTGGCGATTCAGCAAGGGGTGCCCCATTCGGGTCGGCAAGAACATCAGCACATGATTGTATTCGGAGCCTTGAGCCTTATGGACGGTCGAGGCGTAGGCGAGCTCGAACATGTCTTTCGGGAACAGGCATGTCGGGTAAAAGACAAAGTCGTTGCCTTTTTTGAACATCAGATAACTTTCGCCCGATTTATCGTAACAGAGAATGCACATGTCGCCGTTGTAGAGCCGGAAGGTTTTCTGGTTCTTGACGAGCATGAGCATCTTGCATGTTCTTTTGCCACGGCATTTTTCAAGGACAAGGCGTTCCATGAATTGGTTGATGAAGTCCGTACCGATGCCGCCCTGCCTTTCGGCAGAAAGAATTTTTGACCGCGTGCAAAATTCCCACACCTTCTGACAATTTGCGTATTCTGCATCTTGCGGCGTGCACTGCTTTTGCGGATTGATTCGGCTTGCCGCATCTACAAAGTCCGAAAGGTAATTTTCAAACCAGCGGGTAAGCAAGGCTTCGACTTCGCCACGGTAATTTTCGGCAGGCAATCCCAGCATCTGCACAGCGCTTCCTAGAACCCACGAGTTCAAATCCTTGAAACCAAAAAGAGTTTCGGCTTTTTCGAGGGAGGCGAGTTTCCCGATTTGGGAATTCTTGTCGAAGCGTCTCGAGACTGTCAATTTGACGGTAGAATTCGTCTTTACGCCGAGCAGGTCGCCAAGCACGGCGCCTGCATCTACAGGCGGCAACTGGTCCGCGTCGCCCAGCAGGAACAGCCGCACGCTCTTGGGAACCGCTTTCAGGAGAGCCCCAAAAAGCGAGATGTCCACCATGCTCGTTTCGTCGATGACAATGACCGCATTTTCGGGGAACGGATTCTGTTCGTCGTGAAAAAACTTGTTCTCGTTCGGTTTGTAACCCAGCAGTCGGTGGAGGGTGTACGTTTCCGCATTCGCTATCTTGTTGTAAATTTCAAGATGGTTCTCGAATTCTTCTGAGCTGACCAGGTTCATGGAATTGACGATGCTTTCCTTCATGCGGTCGGCGGCCTTGCCGCTCGGGGCGGCCAGATACAGCGGGTAGGCAAGCCTGTCCGGGTGCTCGCAGTAAAGTTCCCGAAGCAAGAAGAAGATGACGGTCGTCTTGCCCGTGCCTGGGCCACCCGTGACAATCAAATTCTCGTTGACACCGCGCACAATCGCTTCGGCCTGCTCCGCTTCGAGCCGTACCGGATTTCCGTTTGCGTCTTTTGTGAACGAGGCGACTTTTTCGATGCATTTTTCCGCGGCCCCTTTTACCGGGGCGTGCGCCACAAAGAGCTCGCGGACTTTCTGTTCGACGTTAAGCTTGGAATAGAAATACTTGGTCGGGTAAAGGTAATTGTCCTTCAGCGTAAAGGGCTTCTTGAAAAAGGAATGTTCGTGCGCGCCTGCGCCGACAATTCCTTCGTAGCCGCCGTCGCTGATTTTTCTTGCCGCTTTCTGCAGGGTTTCCTTATAGCAGGGAGCGCAAGGGATGGCGAAGTTTTCGAGCGTCTTCGAAAGCCTGGCTTCCAGTTTGCCAGAATCCAGCGGGATGCGCGTGTCGCCAAAATTCTGCCTGCAGAGCAAGAGGGCGAGCAAATCAAAAAGTTCGGAGTCCGCATCGGAGCAAAAAGCCGGAATCGCATCCATAAGACGCCTTTGCAGCGGAGTGACGGCGCCACAGTCGACTAACGCATTCATCAAGTTTTCGTTGCTCTTGTCCATGGCTAGATAATCCCGCTGTAAAGTTTATTCAGTTCTTCGTAAGAGGTGAAGGTGCTCGACATGATGCCGGAGGTTTCGCCTTCGCTACAGCCCCTGAAGAATACGTAATAGATGCCGCCGAAATACTTCTCGAAAATCTGCTGTTCCGTCAAATTCCGGTAGAATCCTTTGAGCCAGCGAATAAGCACGTAAGAATAGAGAATCTGCTGCACGTCGTAGTGCCTGAACACCATGTGCTCTTTCATCGATTCGTTCCCGTAATCGCCCAGCACGTCGGATTTCCAGTCGAGAATGCAGTAGCGGCCATCGCGGACAAACAGAAGGTCTATAAAGCCCTTGCAGTAACGGTCCAGAAGTTCCGTCCCCTTTACGCCATCCAGCGCCATGTGGAACGGAAGTTCGCTGCGGCGGTTTGCAAACGAGACTTCGTTCAGGGTAAACGATTCGCCCGTCTTTCGCGCGCCCTCGATTGTTTCCAGTTTGCCGTTCAGGGTATGCCAAACCATCTCGACTGTTCTTGCGAGCCACTGCGGGTGGTGTTCGATATCCAGGTTCTCGTCAATGAAGGACTTGCGAACCAGTTCCTGCAACGGCTTGAATTCGAGGGCCTCTGCGAGCGCGAGCTTGCCGACTTCTTCAAAATCGACTAGCTCGAAAATCTTGTGGATGGCGTTACCGAGTTCGGCGCCGCGAGGGTATTTGTCTTCGGCCGTTGGCGCTTCGTTTTCCGTTTTTGCCTTCGTGCTGTCGACTTCGTCTTTTTGCAGGCGGCCTTCGTCCGTTTCTTGCTCCTGCGTACCGTGAGCAATTTGCGAGTACGAGGTAGAATGCGGGAACTTGCGCCACACATCAAGCGACTTGAGCGTTTGTGCGGCCGATTCGACACTTGCCGCCGAAACCGTTTCGGAATCTTTCTGCATCTGCTTCAAAATCGTGCGTACGGATTCCTTACGGTCCTTAAACTTTTTGTCTTCGACAAAATCGAAGAACTTGGCGTTCTCGGCTTTTTTGCAAAAGCCCTCAAGAATGTCTACGTACCAGTCCATCGCCTTGCAGCGGGCGCGCATTTTCCCGCTCTTGTCAGGCTTGAATTTCGGGAACCAGGGCAAAATCATCAAGTACGAGGCCCTGGTGAATGCGACATAGAAAAGCCTGCGCCATTCTTCTTCGGTTTCATGCTGGCAAATCTCTTTTCCGCCTTTTTCAAAAGTCATTACGCGGGAAAGGTCGCCCGACGGATTGTTGAAAACATACGGCCCTGAAGACCCAACATGCCCGCGCTCGCTCGCGACCGAAATCACCACCGGGAATTCCAAGCCCTTGGAAGCGTGAATGGTCATGGTCTGCACCACGTCGAGGTCGGTGCCCTTCGCCACGATGTTCGAATTTTCGAGGGCGTCTTCGCTACCGATAGCGAGGCCGTCCAAATGCCGAATCAGTTCTTCGAGCGAGGCGTTTGCCGTATAGAGGTATTCGATGGCGTAATCGCCCACTTGGCGAATCTTGTTCAGGCTCTGGAGCTGATCCGGAGCATTGAGCGACACAAGATTGCTCGCATCGCTGTAAATGCATTCCTGCAGTTCGGCCCAGCGGCGCTGTTCTGCCAACGCATGCCACCGCGAAAAGATGGTAATAAACTGCGCACCGTCTTCGTCGGGCTTGAACGCATTGATGTAGTCCATGTCCTTGCCGAAAAAGTCCGTCATGAGCGCCGCATAAAGCAGGCTGCGGTTCCTGTCGGAATAGTCTTCGGCGTCGATGGCCCTGAAAAGCGCAGTCCATTCGGCGCATTCACGACTCCGGAACAGGTTCGCATCCATGTACCGCAAGAACGGGATGCCGGCCTTTTTCATACCATATTCGATATTGTCAAGTTCGGTACGGGTTCTAGCCAAGACGGCAAAATCCGAGAACTTGACATTGCGAAGTTCGCCCGTTCCCTTGTCCGGAATCTGGAGGTTCGTCTTGTCGCCCTTGAAAGAGCAGAGGTCCACAATGTTGTTGACCACGATTTCGGCGTAATCTTTCGGGTCTATATTCGGCTCGCTCACCAAGAATGGCTTGATGACTTTTCCCTTGTAGGTCGCATCTTTTTTAGCATCGGTGGGGTTCTTCGACGATTCGAATTCAAAACCGAATGGCGGGAAAAGTTCGTTGCAGGCTTCAATCATCGCCTTGGAAGAACGCCAGTTTGCCGAAAGCACCTTGCCGTTTGCGATCTGGTCAACGGCGTTTTCATAAACCTTGACATTTGCCCCCTGGAAACTGTAGATTGATTGCTTGGGGTCACCCACCACCAGAATATGGTGCAATCCGTCGTCAGCGTCAAAGAATACGCGCTTGAAAATTTCCCATTGTAATAAGTTCGTGTCCTGGAATTCGTCGATGATGGCGAACAGGTATTTTTGCCGCAACGAATCTACCAGCGGAGAATCTTCATCAAGGACCGCCTTGTAGACGTTTCGAATCATGTCGTTGAAGGACTGAATCTTGCTTGTATTCTTGTGGAGTTGCCAGGCATCGAAAAGCTTGGGCGTGTATTCGTAAAGGGACTTGTGCAAAAGCAGCGTTTCGATACCGCCCGATTTTTCGTCGAGCAAAGCCTTCAAATCCTTGATGACGCCGAGGGCCGAATCCAGTTCCGAGCCGTTGCCCACGACATTGAACTTGAACGACGCGCCGTTATATAGGGCGAAGCCCTTTGTCCACGACGACACTGCCTTAAGCAAGTCGCCTGCCGTCTTGGATTTTGAAATGAGTTCGTCCTGGTGAATCTTGAGGATATCGCAGGCGGCATCTACACAGGGGATTTCCCTCAAGTGCGTAAAGTCTTCCGCTTCGGCCATGCAGCCGACATCGTCGAAGTCAATGTCTTTTGTGCCGAGGCGAAGTTCCATGTTTCCTGCAAAGCGGACCGTTTCGGGAATATAGCTTGCGATGGCGCCCTTCAGCAATTCCGTAAAACTATCCAAGTCGCCGTTGTATTTCACAAAGCACTTGAAAAGTTCTTCGTGCGCCCACACGTCGCGTATCGATTTTTGAATCAGTTCTTCTACGGCGCTCTCGTCAATCAGTTCCTGCTTCAAAGGCACGTCTGCTTCGTAGGCGAATTCCTGCGTCACCTTCTGGCAGAACGAATGGATGGTGCCGATGGGTGCGCCCTGGACATCGTGCAGGGCCTGCTGCAGGTAAATGTTTCCGCTATCCTTCTTGAATTCTTCTTCGATTTTTTTGCGGATGCGGTCCTTGAGTTCGCCGGCGGCCTTTTCGGTGTAGGTCACAATCAGAATCTGGTTCAGGTTCATTCCCTGGGCCACCAGCTTACCCACTACCTGCTGAATGGTGTAAGTCTTGCCCGTGCCTGCGGAGGCCGCGATAAAAAGGTTCTCGTTGCCGGTAAACGATTCTATATCGAAAACATTATTCATCGTCATCCCTCCAAATCGGGTCCAGCAAGCGGGTTTGTTCCATCACGGCGATTTCCCAGTCCTTCGAAAAATCCTCATGCGAAAATCCGGAGAACTTTTCGGGGTCGAATAGATTCTTTCCGTTAAAATAAGACCACGGGCCATATTTGCCCGCCAGTTTCAGGCGGTAATTGGAGAATGTCTGCATGTCGCCTTCGGTGTACATTTTTGCGGGCACGCACTTGCGGTAATTTTCGACATAGCAGCGGTGGTATATGATTTTCAGGCGCTGCATGGCGCCGCGACGGTCTATCGAGAATTTCTTCTCGGCAACTTTGTTCTTGCTCGAGAACACCCTCAGCTCAAAAGGGATTCCGTCAGCATCGTTCGGGTCTGCGGCAGCAATCAACAGGGCGTCCAAAAACAGCTTGGTAAAATCCGTATTGGAAATGTCACCGGACTTGACACTGAATAGCACATGCGTTCCATTCGCAAGTTCATTGTGCCAGTCAAGCTTGCTGCGCAATGTCCAGCTGTGTGCGCCTTCCGACAAAGAAACTTCCAGCTGTTCCTGGTATTTCGCATTCCTACAGCCAACGCTTTCAGAAACAAGATTGTAAATAGCTTCCGATTCCTTGTTGATGACATCAAGGGCGACGTCGCCAAAAACTCCACGCGGAATTTTCTTCTTTAAAATCCATTCCTCTTCTGTCTTGGAATCCTTGATGCGTTCGGCATCCATGACAGATTGCACAAAATCCTTGAGCAAAATAGAGCGGTCGAGATTGTTTAAGGACACTGGTTCGAAAAGTTCCTTTTCGGGGTCGTTTTCTACCGACGGCAACGTCACCTTTCGCGCCAACTGGAACTGGAACGGATCATCGAAGAACCGCTTGAAGTCGCGGGTATTCACCGTATCGGGCAAGGCAACCTGAACTTCTTCCGGCTCGTTTTCTTCGGCATCTTCGGTGCGGGCATCCAGAATGCGGTTCGTCTTGTTGCGAATGGAGCGGAGCGTAAACAGTTCTTCGTCCGGTCGGGTTTCGTCCAGCGGAATCTTGCGTTCCCTAAAAACAGCACTGTTCGGGCAAGCGCTTTCGGCAGTAAAGAATTGCAAATCCCGAATCACCGAAGACGGGAAAAGTTCTTCGTCTTTTTTCAGGTTCCTGTTGATGTAACTGATGTGGAACCCGTCGGCAGCACTCATCAGCTGGCACAGGAAGGTATAGCAGTTCTTGTCGATCGGAGTATCGTCACCCGGCCAGCGCGTCGTCTGGGTGCGCAAATCCATAGTGTTCGCTTTCTTTTGTCCCGGGAATACGCTTGCGTTTGCGCCGAGGAAAAAGATATGCCTTGCCGGAACGACCCTGTTGACAGCGAAGCGCATAAAGGTGAGGCCACCGCTGAAAAGCCGCGTGTTTCCGGTATGGGAATCCTGGCAGGCGCTCGAAAGCATCTGGCCCGCGATTTTCCACGAAATCCAAGCCGCGCCCGCATCGAACTGGAATTCCATCAGGTCGATTGCATCTTGCACCCTCTGCCAAATCTTCTTTTCGACGGCGAAACGGTCTTCCTTGGCGTTCAACGCCACCCAATGCGCCAAATGCGATTTCAGTGCCGCAAGCGAATTCGGCTGGTGGGGCTCGATGCCCTCCGGCGCAAAACGGATCCAGCGGTTCAGTTCGTCGATGCAGGCGATAAACTTCATGGTGAGCCCGTCGTCCGAAGATTCGATATCTTCGTAGGGCAAGTAACGCTCGTGGTCCGAGGCAAACGGCGCGTCGGTCACCTGCGAAAAAAGCATCTGGTTTATGCAACGGCTCCAGTCATCTTCGGAGCCCTCGACGGTATGGCGGTAAACGTTCATGTTTACCAC
>CALATK010000234.1 GCA_937891805.1 uncultured Fibrobacter sp.
AATATATAAAGAGAATTGAGGAAAGTCAACACCCGTGCGTTACTTCCCGCTCCGGACGGTTCTTTTTTCACCAGTTCAATCGGGAACGCACTGCGTTCCCAATCCACATAGGAATCAAACAACGGGACCGCGAAAGGGTGAATTCGGGCAATTTGACAGGCACTGTCTGTCAAATCGCTATATATTTTCCTAGCCGTTTCACCGAATTGGGTGGCATTGGGAAATTTTTCACACAATTATAACATTTTTCTTGACTTTAACATTTTAAAATGTTATATTATAATAAAATGTTAAAACGAGGATAAAACCTTCTTTTTCTTCTTTTTTTTCGACAAGAACGAAATCAAATCGAAAATACAAGCTGCATTCGACGATTTCGGGATGAAATGCGAAATTCGGGCCGTAAAGAGCCCGAAGGGGCTCCCCTTTTACATGGTCGATGGCAAGGCGTTTTACGAAGCCGAAGTTATGGGGCAGAAGTTCCTGCTCGTCTCCTTTATTGGCGAGAGCGATTTACGCAGGGATTCGCTCAAACATACGCTCAACCAGTTGGAAATTGCGACCGCAAAGCCTGTCGCATTCGCCTTCGACACCCTGAGCGATTTCCAACGAAGGAACTTGGTCGAAGAAGGCATACCCTTTGTCTCGGCATCCTCTATTTTCTACTTGCCGTTCCTAGGCATCGCCTACCGCAGGCGAAAATACACCGCGTCACAGAAGCCGCTGAAAAAGGGAGAAATTCTCCCGAAATTGACCGCCTCGGCCCAGTCATTTTTCCTGTTCATGCTGTACAAAGTCAAGGATTCCAAGATATCGAAAACCGAAGCAGCAAAGATGAACGGCCTTACTCCGATGTCCGTATCGCGCTATTGCAAGGAACTGCTGGATCGTGGACTCATCAAGGAAGCCAGGGAAGGGCAGACTATCCAGATAACCTGTGCCGCAACTGGAAGGGCTCTGTTCGACAAGGCTCTCCCTTACCTTGACAATCCTGTCAAACGCGAAACCTATCATTTGCCATCATCGGAATTACTCAGCGAATTTCCCGCTGCAGGGGAATCCGCCCTTTCGCAGATTTCCATGCTTGCGCCACCCGACAAGAAAATCGTTGCTTGCGGGCCCCGTGAAGAACAGGCAAAGGAAAAAGACGTTTTGAAAGAGAATGCCGGGTTCCTGAATTACCTTTACGCACGCCTACAAATATGGAAATACGATCCGATCCCCTTTGTAAAAAACAACCGAGTGGATACAGTCTCGCTTTATCTATCGCTAAAAGATTCTCCAAACGAACGCGTTCAAGCATGCATTAAGGAAATGTTGGAGAAAGAACAATGGTAAACGGTCTCAGTCTATTCAAAGAGCGGTTTCAGTCATTCAATGACTGCTACACCGTAATCGGCGGCACGGCGTGTTCGATATTAATGGGAAATGCCGCTTTAGAATTCTGAGCCACTCAAGACATCGATATGATATTGCTCGTTGAATCACGGCAATTCAATGAGTTTGCCGAACAACTCTTAAAGTTTATAGACGATGGCGGCTATGAATGCGAAGAACGAAAGAACGGCAGCAAAAGACTCTATCGGTTTATCAATCCTAAAATAGCCGGATACCCCACCATGGTAGAGTTGTTTTCCAAAAACGCACTGGACATGAAAGGAAATCGGCGCATCACTTACGTTAAAACGGACAAGGACCCCTCGGGACTTTCTGCCATGTTACTTTCGGACGAGTATTACAATCTTGCAATGCAGGGCCGAGAACAAGTTGACGGTGTATGGACTCTACAGGCATCTCACCTGATTCCCCTGAAAATGCATGCCTGGCTTAACCTGAAAAAAGATATCCAAAAAGGGAAGGTCGTCAACGAATCCGACCTACGCAAGCACAAATACGATGTTTTCCGTTTGCTACTCCTTCTTAGCGATGAAACAAAAATTGATTGTGACGCCAAGATTCGCAAGGACATCTCCGCATTCATAGATTCTATGGAAAACGAGGAACTGCTTGCCGAGAACGTCTTTGGCGATTGGGCCCCGGAACAGTTCCGAGCAAACTTCAACAAGGAACAAGACTTGGAACGATTAAGGATGATATACTTAACGTAGAAAAAGGCGTTTTTTCCCAGCATAACCTTATAGGTCGCAACACCCGCGCGTTACTTCCCGCATTTCTCTGTAGCGTTCCCCAGCTCGGTCGGCCCCTGTCCCCCTGGACTGTCATTCTGGAGCGTAGCGATAGAATCACGATAGGGCCTACCCTTCGCCGGGTCGGGCTATATTCTAGGGGCAATCGCCCGCGCTTGCGCTTGCCGCTCGCCTCCTAGAATCAAGCCTCGCTATGCGAGTCTTGTCCCCAAGGGGTCACTATCCCTAACGCGAACGAAAAACGTGCACTATATGGCGTGGTAAAAAACAGCGCGTTTTATATGTTTGGAGAGAACATCACCAAGGCGTTTATCCATGTCTCTTCAATGCAATATCGGCAAGGCAATCCGGGCGTTGCGCGCGCAGAAAGGCGTCTCGCAAGAAAAACTGGCACTTGAAACCGGCATCGGCCGGCGCTACATGAGCGACATCGAGAACGGACGCCGGAACGTCTCACTTGAGATAATCGAGAAACTCGCCGAGTTTTTTGAAATAAGCCCCAGTGAATTTGTCAAGAAAATCGAACAGGCAGACGAGCCTCCTCTCACCATTGATTCGCTCAAGGATTACCTCTGCGAGCGCGGCTACGAAGATGCCGTGGTACTAGAAAGCCCCGATTACCTGAAAGCAATCGTCGGCGTGAGCGACGACGGGCGCGTCATCTACGATTACGAGAAAATGGCGCGGTGCCTGATGGAAACCGACAGCATGGAATACGAAGAAGCAACTGAATTCATTGACTTCAACACCCTCGGGGCGCTACCCTACATGGGCGAGAAAAAGCCGATAATTCTGAACGAGATTATAAGATAAGAACCATTAAATTTGAAAAGCGTCATGGAAGATAACATTTTCTTTATCTCTAATGCTCCCGGAAATACCATGCAGGCGTTTCTTGAAAAAGAATTGTCTAAATGTGAGCGGTTTATAATCAGTGTAGCGTTTATATCCAAAAGTGGGCTCGCCTCATTAAAACAGACTTTGCTTGAGTTAGAGAATCGCGGTATTCCGGGAAAAATCCTAACAACGGACTACCTGACTTTTACAGAACCGGGAGCCCTCAGATCTCTCAGTAAATACAGAAATATTGAAGTAAAACTTTTCCGATGCGATAAAAACATAAAAGGGTTTCATACTAAAGGGTATCTTTTCTTTAAAGAAAAAGTCATAAGCATCACCATCGGAAGTTCAAACCTTACAGGAAACGCACTTGCGGTAAACAAGGAATGGAATACATGTTTTTCAGTTGAAGATGATGCTACACTGTACAAAAATGTCATTGAAGATTTCGAATCCCTGTGGAATAGTTCCAACGCTTTTCCGATTACAGAAGAAATTCTTGACGAGTATACACAAATCTATATTGAGCAGAAACGTATTGCAAGAGAATTGCAACAGCAAAAAATTGCACTTGAAAAAGATGTAGTAATTCGTGAATCTAAAAAAATCTCATTTGATCAAATTCTGCTGGAACCGAATTCTATGCAGCTAGAATTCGTTCGAAAGTTGAACGAAATCCGTGCTATGGGCGAACATCGCGCCCTATTGATTTCTGCAACGGGAACCGGAAAAACTTATGCAGCGGCATTCGCTTTAAGAGAAATTAACCCCAAGCGAGCTTTATTCCTAGTTCATCGAGAGCAAATTCTTCGCAAGGCGATCGAGTCATTCAAAAATGTGTTTGGTGATACAAAAACATTTGGTTTATATTCAGGCACATCTCATGAAATTGATCGTGATTTCATTTTCGCAACCATGCAAACGATGGCAACGCATTTTGAGGATTTTGCAAAACAAGAGTTTCAAGTGATCGTTGTAGATGAAGCCCACCGCGTAGGTGCAGAGAGTTATCAGAATATGATGGCATATTTCAATCCTGATTTATGGATTGGCATGACTGCATCACCTGACCGTACTGATAAATTCGATGTATACTCAGCATTTGACCACAACATCGCGCATGAAATACGCTTGCAGGAAGCCATGCGGCTGAACCTTCTTTGCCCATTTCATTATTATGGCATTACGGATATCTTTGTTGATGGTGAGGAAAAAGATAAACGGGATTTTGCAAGGCTTGTATGCGATGAACGTGTTGATTTCATTATCAAGAAAGCAGAATATTTTGACCATAGTGGAAATCGTGTAAAAGGACTTGCTTTCTGCAGCACTCTTGAAGAATCAAAAGAACTCTCAAAAAAATTCAATGAACGTGGGTATAGAACAATCGCATTATCTGGAGCAGATTCCCAAGACACAAGAGAAAATTGTGTCAAGCAACTTGAGCAAGATGAATGGGATGGTGGTTTAGATTACATCTTTACGGTGGATATTTTCAACGAAGGTATTGACATTCCACAAGTAAATCAGATATTGATGCTTCGCCCGACGGAATCGCCTATTATTTTTGTACAGCAACTGGGTCGTGGCCTCCGTAAGGCAGAAAACAAAGAATTTGTGATGATTCTTGATTTTATAGGAAACTATAGTAACAACTACATGATTCCGATCGCTTTGTCGGGCGACAGGACATATAACAAGGATAATATCCGACGTTATGTCCGTCAGGGAGTCAAAGCATTAGAGGGTGCCTCCACAATACATTTTGATGAAATCGCCCGCAAGCGCATTTATGAATCCATTGACTCGGCCAACTTCAGCGAGATGAAATTAATTAAGGAATGCTACAAGAACTTGAAATACAAGTTGGGCAGAATTCCCAACTTGATGGATTACGAAGAATACGGCGAAATCGATGTCATGCGTATTTTTGAAAATGCATCTTTGGGCTCGTATCATAAATTTCTGAAGAAAGTCGAGAAGGACGAATACAAAGTCAATTTCAGTACTATTGAAGAAAAGTATCTAGAATATGTTTCAACGAAATTCGCAAACGGCAAGCGATTGCACGAGCTTCTGATTCTTGACGAGCTATTAGGTGGAAATAGCCGGAATGTCATGTCCCAGGTGATGAACGAGATGCAAAACAATTTCGGCATTAGCGTCAACGAAAAAACTCGAAAGAATGTTGAAAATATTTTGACTGGTCAATTTGCATCGGGTGCCGCAAAAGATACTTATGCCGATGTTACATTCATCGAAAGCAATGGAATAGATTTTTGCATTTCCTCAAAGTTCAATGATCTACTTGACAATAATGAGTTCCGGCGACAAATGACGGAAGTCGTAAAGTTCGGTCTATTCCGCAACAAAAAATATTTTGGTCATCGCTACAAGGACACTTCATTCTGCCTTTACGAAAAATACACTTACGAAGATGTGTGTCGTCTTTTGGATTGGGAAAAGAGCGAAGTCTCACTGAATATCGGTGGTTATAAATATGATAAGAACACGCAGACGTACCCTGTTTTCATTAATTACGAGAAAAACGACAATATAAGTGCAACAACACGATATGAAGATCGGTTTGTAAACGAAGGAACACTTATAGCGATATCAAAATCGGGAAGAACGTCGAAATCAGAAGATGTAAAAGCAGCCATTGAAGCTGACCAACGAGGCATCAAAATGGATTTATTTGTTCGAAAGAATAAAGATGACCATACTTCTAAAGAATTTTACTATTTAGGACGTTTACATGCGACAGGCTCAACAATGGATTTTGTTATGCCCGAAACAACAAAAACGGCTGTTGAAATAACTTATAATCTTGAAACTCCTGTACGACAGGACATTTATGAATACTTGGTAGGATAAAATGAAGCATATCGAAGTTGTAGCAGGCATCATCAAAGATGGTGATAAGATATTCGCAACCCAGCGCGGTTACGGAGAATTCAAAGATGGCTGGGAATTTCCCGGCGGCAAGATGGAATCTGGCGAAACACCGCAACAGGCTCTAGCTCGTGAACTGAAAGAAGAACTCGCTGTTGATGTCAACGTAGGTGATTTCCTATGTACAGTTAATTATGATTATCCGACTTTCCATTTGACAATGCATTGTTTTTATTGCTCACTTATTGGAGGAGAGCTGACCTTGTTAGAGCATGAAGCAGCCAAATGGCTCCATTTGTCAGAATTGCATACCGTTAATTGGCTACCTGCTGATGTAGAAGTTGTAAGGGCTTTAGAAAAATAATATAACGATCGAATCCCATTGTCCAGCATTTTACATCATTTTTGATTGGTTCAAGGGTTACTCTATTCTGAAGCGTATTTTTTACATTCTTACCTGTTGTTATTTGTTAATTTTTAGGAAACGTTATTCTATAACGTATTTTATTTAATGGGATCTAAACTATTATTTTGTATTTAATTATAATCTTTTTTAAGCAACGTAAAAAAAGAACCCATAATTCTTTCAACGAATAGTCTTCGCTCATCGTTTTGCATGGTATTTCTTCTACTTGAACAGGGACATTTGAAAAAATTTCCTTTGGAATTTTTGGAAATCCTTGACGCTGTAAATAATATGAGTATTTCATTTGCAATTTGGTTATAAAAGGAGGGAGCAATCGTCCTTCACGATTGTTTTTCAAATCTCTCCATTTTTTTTGATATAATTCTTTGAACATAAAGTGAAACAAACGACCTTCACATACCGGGAAAATCATACAATGAACATTCCCCTCTTTAAAATTTCCTCTTCCCTCATCGTAATGGGAATGTATTGCTTCCATTTTTTTCAGAATCTCAGGCTTTAAAAGATATAAATCAATGTCATCAATAGGAGTTCCGTCTCTTGAGATCAAATCGCAACTAGGTCGAATATTTACATAATAATCATTATTTACCTTAAAAACATCGCCGACTTCAGGAGCGTTTCCGTCGAGAAAGTCATTATGTACATAGCATTGACGTTCAAGACAGTGAAGTAGTTCCTTTGAATCTTTGCATTCCTCTTGATTTTGAAAGACGGACGAATCTAATGGCAACGGCATCATTTGAGTTGTAATGCTCCGCGAAATCAAATCACCTAATTCTAAACAGGGGTTGTCATTGTCACTTTTATATGCGTTCCATAAAATTTTCGCCCAATTTGGGCTTCTTTTCTGAAAATCAATAAAGAGGTTTGACTTTGATTTTAGATATGCCGTTTCCCATTCTTTTAACAAGTATATTGGGGCAACATCCCTAAGCCAATCTTCTAAAGCCTTGTAAAACGAACCGTCTTTCTCAAAATCGCTTTTTGACCTCAGTAAAATGTTGTTACAAGAACCACTTTTGTATAAGCGCGCCCTTTGCAAGGTTAATTTAATGTTATCTACATTTTCATTTGAAAATATAAATATAGGACAAAAACAATTTGATTGGACCTCTTTTAAAAATTCTATATTACGAGAAATATTAGAGTTTGTAACTTCTTCAGGCAGGCGGACTCCTAAATCACGATTATCTTGTGTTAACGAAACATCTAATATCCAATCAAGCAAAATAAAAGAGGCATTTTGCAAACTTTTAACAACTTCCTTATCTGGCAATTTATCAAATTTAACACAAGGAATAAATTCCTTATCCAATTGATCTAAAATCTTTTTTATTGAAGCACGATTATCATTAATTTCATCATCTATTATAACAGCGACACCCTTAAATAACTTCTTAACATCCATACTTTGTTATTCCTTGTTAGAGACAAAATTTACCACAAAATTTGCACCCGGCAGTTTTTTTTCAGACTTCAAGTCTGCATAATCAATAGAATAATCATTTCTTTCAAGTAACTGCCGGGCAATATACAAGCCAAGTCCTCGGCCATCTTCGCCTTTTCCTGAATAAAAAGCTTCAAATATGTATGGCAAGTCAGATTCTATTACTCCAGGGCCATTGTCGGAGAAAATTAGCTTACATTTATCGCCATCTAATGTTACTAAAATCTCTTTGTTGTTTTTATCTATTGTCCCTAGCCAATATATGGAATTATCAAATAAGTTCAGCAACAATTGCAACAAAACGGCATCCGTAGTCTTTGCCATTAATGGACTGCCAGGAATTTCATCTATCTTAATGCGAACTTTTTCTTTGTCGGCTAAATTTTTATAGATTTTTGAGACTTTTTCAACAACTTCTCTAACTTGAATATTTCTTCGCCTTTGTTTGCTTGAAGTGAAAAGCAACTGAATATCTTTTAATTGCGCATGAACAAACCCTAAGCTTCCACGTATCGAATACAATTCTTTTAATAAAGAATTTTTGTCAACTGGAGATGATGATGAAAAAATTTGATTAATAAGACTGTCTAGATTTACAATTGCAAGATTCATCATTCTCATTATATCATGAGAAGCTGTTTCTACTGAAAGACCTACGCCAGCCAAATTTTCAGTAGTTTCCGCACGTTTTGTTAAGAATCGTTTCTCAGATTCATACCCTTTTTCAATTTCATTGAGCTTTTGCATTGCATCTTTATTGCTTTTTATAAGTTCACGCAAAGCAGCAATGTCTGAATTCAATTTTCGTTCCGATCTCTGCCGTTGATTTTCACGTCGCTCATTGTCAATTTGATACTGGTGATATAAGCTATGCTTTATATACATTAAAAAGATTTGCAATAAATGTGTAAAATCAGCAGTTGCATATCCGTTTTCAATGAGTCCTTCTCTATTTGTTTTATCTTTAAGATTTGGATTCTTAGAATGTGAAATATTTACAACTCCAATAACTTGGTCATTGCTCAAAAAAGCTCCTGCACTTTTTGTACCTCGGAGAGAATCTATGTGGAGCCAATCATCTCCTTCATCGCCATAAGGATACACTCTAAGTCCATCTCGATAAAGATAAATTCTATGCGGGCGGATCAACTCTTTATCATTTTTGTCTAGCCAATATTTTGTAGGTCCATTTTGAGTAAAATCAAAAATGTAAAAAGCAAAACTAAATGGGCCGCATTCTATTTCTCTTTTCTTTTCAAAAAGATTCGGCTCTTTTGGGAAGAAATCTTTATAGTATTTTTTTGTTAGCCACAATCCTTGAATTTCGGGGCTTTTGAAAAAAATCTTATTTTTTTTTCCATTAAGTTCGAAAGAAAAGTATAATTCTGTTGAGTTAAATTCACCATTTGTTATTTTTAATACAGCTTTATTTTCAATAACTTCTGAAATTTTCTCTCTATAATTTTCTTTATTATTTTGATACACTTCATCTTTATATAAATAAACGGAAAAAGAGTCTTTATTTTTTGATAATTTTGACTGATTGTCGAGAGGATTTTCAAAGAAAGATTGAAGTTTACAAACATCGGTTAGAACTTCATCAATTTTCTCTCTTGTCCACCCTTTATTTAAATGGGATATTTCAATTACAGTTCCCATTGGTTCTTGAACGAAATTCTGTACACCTAATACAATATTTTTTTGCACAATTACTTCAGGTTTGCGTTGTTCCAATTTGACGAATAAGTCTTCAAGAAATAAATCTTTTTTTTCTTCATTCTCGGTTAAAAATTCTGTATCATATCTTGAAAAGTCATAATGTAAAACATGTTCAAATTTGTCATTTAATGTTTTTGAAATGACATCAATTTTTTTTCCTAGTTTAAGCATTGCAAAACGTCCAATGCCTTTTTCTCCTTGAATTATACGTCCCTTTTCTGTTTTATCATTTTCTTCTTTTTGCAGTTTCTTTCCTGGGGTTGCAGGATTTAAGAATTGGTTTGACAAAACATCTTTTGTCATACCATTTCCGTTGTCTTGAATGATAATTTTTGATTCTGGGAGAACCTCATAATTATCACCAAATCCAGAAAAAGTGATTTTAACCCAACCAGCATCGGCGTCATAGCTGTTTTTTATAAGTTCAATAAGAGCAATCCGTTCATCTTTGATTAGTTGATTGCCAAGCATGGTTAACAGTCGTGCATAGGGACGGATTTTTAGAGTTTCACTCATGATTTCTTTCCTATAACAATAAATTCTTCACTATAAATTTTTCTTCCAGACGCATCGGAAGAAAACTTTCCATTGGAGTCACGATACGGGGTAAGTATCTTGTTACTAATTTTTCGTTTGGTGATTTGCAGCTCTTTAAATCCCGCATCAAACAAAGATTGAGCCAAATGCAATGCATTGTCAATTCGAACAGTTTTATATTCCGTGTTGCCTATTACAAATAAAGCATATCCCGTGTCATTCAACAAACTGAATGCTTTCTTTGCAACCTCTTGCATATCCAGATAGTATTTGGCAACTGATTTAGCCTTTGATTTGTCAACCAATTGCATCTTTTTTACAATTTTCTTTCCTGATGAATTCAGCTTGGAAAGTAAATCGCAAACATCCTCATGGCAGAAATCGCTACCTATGGTACCATTTCTGAATGAACGAAAGTCATCCGTAAAATCAAGCCATAGTGTAGAAAGTTGGTGCAAATCAGCATATTCATACGAAGTCACATAAGGAGGACTTGTAATAATCATGTCAAGTTTTTTTGAACAGTTTTTCTCATCTAGAAAATTGCCTGTTTTGATTTCAATGTTTGTGTTCCCACTAAAAGGGCATTCCTTATTTGCGTTTATCATGAATTCACACTGTTTTTTGAACAGAGCCAAGACATCCTGCATCGGTTTATTGGGGTCAACTTGCGGCTTGATGGATTTTGCCAACCATTTAGATGCTGGTTTCAATATGTTCGAAAACGCACATAAAAAAAACTTTTGGTATTTAGATTTTTTATTTGGTATTGCAAATAAAATTGACTGTTTTAATTTTGACAAATCGTTATATTGCTTTTTCTTATACCAATACTTTAGTCGTTCATTTGCATCTTCATATTCTGGGAAGGAGAATTTTTTTGCAAATTTCTTTAATATTTTCGAATAATGCCGGTTCAACCATCCCACTTTAAAAGAGGAACTTTTTACCTCAGCAATTAATGTTGCCACTGGATTTATGTCACATCCCCAAAATTCAATATTATTACGGCGTGCTTCAAATGCAGTGGTTCCACACCCACAAAAAATATCACCTATTTTGTGGGGAGAAAACTTATTGTTCTTAGCGTATTCCAAAGCTTTTGTTGTGATAAAAGAAGGAAACTTTGCGGGGTATGCGTGTATCCTATGCATTTTTTGTTCTCTTTCATCTCCAACATTCCAAAAATCATCGATAGGAATGGAGTCGGTTTCAAAACCCTTTAGAGATACGAGACTAATCATTTTGACTGCTACTCCGTAAAATGACACTATATAGTTTTTCAAATGGTGTATAATTACACAAGTTTAATATACATATTTTTTACCTTTTAGGTAAATAGGAACATGTTTTTTCGCTTACGTGATGCCGGGGTGTTGCGGGGTGCCCCCGCAGAGGGGGTGTCCGGAAGACCCGGGGAGTGTGGCCATGGACCCTATCGGTTGCGCTTCGTGCTCCCTCCAGGGTGACATTAGGGCCACCGAGCCGGGGCTGCAGGCAGGGGGACTCTTCCCCCACCAAGTAAAAGGGCGGCGTCATTCTTCCATCAGTACCGCGATGTCGTCCTTGTCGAAGTCGGTGCCGAAGGCTTGCCGGTAGCTCGATTCCAGCGCCTCTCCGGGGGTGCAGTTTTCCCTGAACAGGACCATGCCGCTGTCCAGGCATTCCATGTCGAGCTCGCCGTCGATGTCGATGCTTTCCGGCCGGAACGTGGACCATAGGCAATAGTCGGTGAACCCTTCCCGGATGTCTTCTTCGAGCAGGTTGTCGCCGGAGCCCGCCTGGACTTTCAGGAACGCCTTTGCGCCCTTGACCCATGCGAGTATCGCGCCGCCGAACGCGTCGTTTTCCATAGTGCCTCCGCCCCGAAAGATAGATAATGTATGTGACAGAAAATGTCAATACAAGACATCAACCAAAGGGGTCGAAATCGAACCCTTTACTGTGGATTTTCATCGAGAAATCTCTTGACACGTGCCGCGCGAGGATGTATATTTAGTGAACGGGTGTGCAGATTCATTCCTGCGCACCCAACCTGAGATTACGACAATCCCTGCGACAGTCGGCATAGGCCATGCGCCCGTACGTGCATCCGCGGTGGGGTTCATCAACCTTCTTGTTGATGTTGTTGGATAGCTGGCAGGAGAAACAGCCTGCTCGAGTGTGTGGCGAAAGCCGCGCCAGGTAACGCCGGGGAAGGCCCCCGCCAACAGCACCGCAAGAGCATCCCAAATAAAACTACTAGAAAGCTAAGGCTCAACATACGTTGTGCGTCTGCGTATTTGCGCCTTCGTATTGTTATTAAAGAGAGGTTTTTTATGAGCAATCGAAAGATTGAATCTCACAATATCCATATTGATTCTGATTACATCAACTGGATTACGGAACTAAAGCAGCGTTACCACTCGGCACAAGTAAAGGCGGTCATCAAGGTAAACGCCGAAAAACTGCAGTTCAACTGGCTGCTGGGGCGCGACTTGGTGCGCAAAAAGGCCGAGGAGCGCTGGGGTTCGGGAGTCGTGAAGCAACTCAGTCTGGATTTGCGGCGGGAATTTCCCGATGCAGACGGATTTTCTGTGTCGAATCTGTGGTTTATGAAGAAATGGTACTGTTTTTATACGCGGAAAGGGGCTAATCAAATTCTCTACCAAGCTGGTAGAGAATTAGTCAAATCTAAGTCTAGTCGGTCTGATAGCGAAAAACTCCAACAGCCTGTTAGAGAATTAGACGAGGCTAAGTCTAGCCGATTTGACAGAGAAAAACTGCAACAGCCTGTTGCAGAATTAGAAGTGGCAAAAATGCACCAAGTTGGTGCAGAATTACCAGCAATCTTTGCCGGTGTTCCCTGGGGACATCATATCGCAATTATCACGAAATGCAAATCTGTAGATGAGGCCCTGTTTTACATCAAAAAGACCGTGGAACAAGGGATGAGCCGCGCTGCGTTGATCAACTGCATCAAGGCAGATCTTTACAGCCACCAAGGCAAGATAGTCAACAATTTTACCGAAAAACTGCCCGATTTGCAGAGCAAACTTGTTCAAGATGTGCTGAAAGAGAACTACGATTTCGGCTTTGCTACTGTTGGTCACGAAATTTACGACGAAGCCGAATTGGAAGAGGCTCTTACGAAGAATGTCACCGACCTTTTGCTCGAGATGGGTACGGGTTTTGCCTTCATTGGACGGCAAAAGGAGGTTCTTGTAGGTGGACGAAGCCGCAAAATCGACCTGCTGTTTTACCATATCCGCTTGCGCTGTTTCGTCGCCTGCGAACTGAAGGCAAAGCCGTTCGAGCCGGAGTTTGTCGGCAAACTGAACTTTTACGTGAACGCGGTAGATGAGTTGCTGAAGGCACCCGAAGACAATCCGACAATCGGGCTGTTGATTTGTTCCAACATGGATTCAACCGATGTACAGTGGTCTTTCCGTGGGCTGGGCACGCCAATGGGGGTCGCGACATACAACAACATCCGCATCAAAGATGCGTTGCCTTCGAAGGAACTGTTGGAAGAGCGCATGCGCCTTCTGCAAAAGGAAATGCATACTACGAAACGGCTCATTCGGAAAAAAGGCGAATAGCGCGTTCATGGAGAGGCAAAAATTCAAGATTATGCCGATTGAAGTCAAGTCGGGCAAGCGCTAGCATCCCCGCCTATATGGCGATGTGCCTCTAATTACCACCCTTCCTTGAACCCGTCCAAAACCTTGTACAGCAGGGTGTACAGGGTCTTTGCTTCGGCATCGGAGAGGTTCACGCAGCTGGCCATGGATTTGGGGACGCTTGCGGCCTTGCGCTTGAGCGATTCGCCTTCGGCGGTGAGGCTTACCGAGAGGCAGCGCTCGTCACTCTGTTCGCGGGTGCGCTGGACATAGCCCTTGGCCTCGAGCTTTTTCAAAAGCGGGGTGAGCGTGCCGGAATCGAGAAACAGTTTTTTCCCGAGTTCCGAGACGTTGCACTTCTTTTCTTCCCACAGCACGAGCATCACGATGTACTGCGTGTACGTGAGGTCGAGCGGTTCCAGGTACGGGGCGTAGCGGCGCGTTATCTCCTTGGACGCGGCATACAGCGGGAAGCACAGCTGGTTTTCGAGTTTTAGCTGGGGGCAGTTCACGGCAGCTCCTAGATCAACTTCTCCACGCAGGCACGCACGTCGTCCATGTCGGCGGTGGGTTCGAAGCGCGCGACCACGTTGCCTTCGCGGTCCACGACGAACTTGGTGAAGTTCCACTTGATGTCGGGATTATTCTTGTAATCCTTGTCGATGGTCTTGAGGAGTACTGCCATGGCGGCGGCCTTCACGCCAAAGCCGAAGCCTTCGAAACCTTTCTGCGATTTCAGGTAGGTGTAGAGCGGCAGTTCGTCGGGGCCGTTCACATCGGACTTTTTCATTTGCGGGAATTCGGTGCCGTAGTTGAGCGTGCAGAATTCGTGGATTTCGTCGTCGGTGCCGGGGGTCTGGCCCTTGAACTGGTTGCAGGGAATGTCGATGACTTCGAAGCCCTTGTCGTGGAAATCGGAATACATCTGTTCGATGGGCTTGTAGTGCGGGGTAAAACCGCAGCCGGTCGCGGTGTTCACAATGAGCATCACCTTGCCCTTGAAGTTTGCGAGGGGGACCTGGTTGCCCTTGCCGTCGGTGAGGGTGAAATCGTAGATGGTCGCCATGATGAGCCTCCGTTTTTGGGGTATCGGCGGTTTATTGTTTTATTGGTTTTCGCCGTGTTTGATTGTATACAATTCAATTTTATAAAATTTATTGCCAAAAGTCAATAGGTATAAGCAAAAAAAATGATTTTTCTTGCGTTGCAGAAGCCCCCACCCTTCAATAAACTGCAAGCAATCGTCCATATATCAAAAATAGCTATCAATTACATATAAACAATATATTTGACATTATGAATTCGGGAGTGTATATTAAGGGAGTGAAATGAGAAACCCTTAGCAAAGGAGTTCATTATGAAAGACAGAAAGTTTGTGCCGTCTGCGCTTACCGCCACGGCCTTTGTGGTGTTTACCCTGGCGATGTATATCCTCTTGGGGTAATCTACAATTTTTGTAATATCATTTTCTCTCTCTTTTTTTAATATGGCGGGTGCCAAAACGCTCGTCATTATTGTATTTTTCTTTGCGGTACCGAATGATACCTTTAAAAATGCACAATTGCACAAAAAGGTGAATATATGCTTGATTTGAACACTGTCGATTGGAAGACGCTCCCCTTCGGTTATTACGATACCGATTACAATGTCCGCTGCTACTACCGCGATGGCAAGTGGGGCAAGGTTGAACTTTCTTCTTCCAAGGACATCAGCATCCACATGGCCGCTACCTGCTTGCACTACGGCCAGGAAGGTTTCGAAGGCCTCAAGGCTTACACGGGCAAGGACGGCAAGGTCCGTATTTTCCGCGTTGATGAAAATGCCAAGCGCATGCAGAACACCGCTAACCGCGTGCTCATGGCCGTGCCGCCGGTCGAGCTGTTCCGCGAGATGGTCCACACAGTGGTGAAGGCCAACGCCCGCTTTGTTCCGCCCTACGGCTACGGTGCAACGCTCTACATCCGCCCGCTCCTCATCGGCACGAGCCCGGAAGTGGGCGTGAAGCCCTCCGACGAATACCTGCTGTTGATGTTCGTGACTCCGGTGGGTCCGTACTTCAAGGATGGTTTCAAGCCCGTGGATATGATGATTAGCCGCAACTTTGACCGCGCTGCACCCCAGGGTACGGGTACGGTGAAGGTCGGCGGTAACTACGCTGCCAGCCTTGCAGCTCAGGTTAAGGCTCACGACGACGGCTATTCACAGGTTCTCTGGCTTGACGGCGTTGAAAGAAAGTATATCGAAGAAGTTGGCGCAATGAACATCTTCTTCAAGATTAACGGCACAATTGTTACGCCCATGCTCAACGGCAGCATTCTTCCCGGTA
>CALATK010000235.1 GCA_937891805.1 uncultured Fibrobacter sp.
AGCACCAGTAGCAATCTGGAATCCGACGGCATTCAGGGCGCCCTTGAAATACAGCAGGTAACCGCTTCCGTTGGGCATAAAGCGGTAAGACGTGGGCTTGAGGGTCTTGGAGGGGGTCACGGCAATGCGCTTGCCGGTCTTGTCCACTTCCAGGTCTGCATAGGGCGTCTTGTCCAATTTCAGTTCTTTGACGATTTCACCGCTGAAGCGGATAAAACCGCGAATATCCATCTTGATTACAAAGTTATCCATTTTATTAACACCTCTTTTTTTGTTCCCCAACATCCAACAAATTAGAAATGTTGGTGGGTTCCGTCAAGAAACATAGTAAAAAAACGGATTTAAGGGCGCTTTTGGGGGATATGATGCAAATCTTGTATACAAAAATGGGGAGGAATTAGTCAGAAATTTGGTTCAAAATAATTTTCGTCAAAACTTCTCTAAACGAGCCACCGTCTCGTTTCCAGACGGTGGCCCCTTGAAATTTTTGGGCAAAAATGTGACCGCGGTCACTGAATTGGCTTCTGTCCAATAATATTCCAATTTGGCTTATAGATAGGCCGTTTATGCCAGTGTTTATGGCGTCTCCCGCCCGAACGAGGAACTTCGGGTAGAGAAATCCGTACTTGTATACAAGGGCTTCAGCGATGCTTTCGACAGGATCTATCAAGATGAGTCTAGTCTGCCTATTGCTGTTGTTAAAAGCAAGAATGGCGCCTGTTCCGCGACCGGCGATGAATTTCGGTGCTGTTCCGTTTACCTGGGTGGCACATTCCAGGATTTCTTTAGAATCTGGCGAAAAAGTCTTTTCTGATGGCGTTCCCTTGTTGTTGCCGGAACCGCGGTAGTTGAAGGTGACCGGCGTGACTCCCGGAAGGCTGTCCAGTTCGGCCAGGAACTGGGCGGCGTCCTCGTCGGCGTCGGGGTAGTAGAGAAGTGTCGGGGTTTCCGCTTCACCCAGCTTCCAGCCCTCGAGAACGGTCCCGTCTTGCAGGGTGCAGCTGATGCTTTGGGTGCGGCCTTCGATGGCCGCTCGAGCTTCTTTGTGTGGGATGGCCCTGGGGTAGGCGTTTCGCCGCTCTGTCAGGGCGAGGTAGAACACCATGCTCACGTAGATGACGGCAAGGATCCCTGCGAGGCGTAGAATTTTGAAGACGAAGTTCTTGATAACCTTCATGGAGCCAATTTTAGAAAAATCCATAGGGCAAAAAAAGAACCCTCGGTGATTTGTTCACCGGGGGTCTAGGGATGGGATTGGGTGTTCCCTAAATATAAACAAAAAATTTGCCAGTGTGGTATACCTTTTAAACTAAAAGTGTTCTCAAAGTGTTCTTTTTTAATAAAAATCGGCGAAAATGATAATTTTTTCTTAAAATAAGTGTTCCCAAGAAAATAAAAAATTAAATTTAAGTCGATGAATATCTTTGCGTACTACAATTACCGCAAGTATTTGCAGGATTATTACGAATACCGCAAGTCTTTACAGCGGTACTTCTCCTACAGGTCCTTCGCCCAGAAGGCGGGTTATTCCTCGTCGGGCTATTATCTGGACCTGGTCCGTGGCCGCAAGTCCCTTACGCCCCAGATGGTGCCGAAGTTCATAGCGGCCTTGGGCCTGAACGAAAAAGAAGGCCGTTATTTTAAGCTGATGGTGGACTTCACCCACGCCCAGTCGGTAGAATCCAAGCAGCAGATTTTTGACCAGATGTCTTCGCTTTTGCCCAAGGCGGTAAAGGCCCTGACCAAGAACCAGCAGGAGTATTACGCCAAGTGGTACCATGTGGCGGTCCGCGAGGCCCTTTCGGTCTTGAACATCAATGAGGGGAATCTCCAGGAGCTGGCCTGGTTCCTGAATCCGAAAATTTCAGTGCCCCAGGCGAAACAGTCCTTGCAGTTGCTGCTGGATTTGGGCCTTATCGAAAAGGTGGACGGCTTTTACCGTTCCGTGAACAAGACGGTGACCAGCGGCAAGGAGATTTCGCCCTTGTTCGTTCACCAGTTCCAGAAGCAGATGATTGACCTGGGCAAAGAGGCCCTGGACCGCTACACTACGGCCCGTCGCAACGTTTCGACGACCACCATGAGCGTTTCTGCCGCCGGACTTGAACGGATTATCCGGAAAATTGATATGTTTCAGAAAGAGATTCTGGATATTGTTACATCGGACAGCGGTGAAACTATGTTGTGCGAACTGAACGTGCAGTTCTTCCCCATCAGTAAGGAGAAGGTGGACCTGCCGGAGGAGGAAAAATGAGGTTAGCGACTTGTCTAGCAGCATTGCTTTCCGCCTTTGGTTTTTGGGCGTGCAGCAACAACGATTCCGTGGCAGGAACTGCCACCCAGACCGAAAATACCGTTGCCAGCCTGGATACCTTGAAGGGCGTGGTCTACCATAAGAACGGAACCAAGGCCAAGGGCGCCGTCGTTCGTATGGTCTTGTCGTCTAAGTGGGAAGATGCCGGTTGGTCCGATTTCCGCGAGGCGGAAACAGATGCACAAGGGCGTTTCTCGTTTGCGAACGTGCCTGCGGATACTTTCCAGCTGGCGGTCATCGACTCCGCCTCTAGCGAAATCCTTTATCTGCCGGAGGCTTCTGCAGAGAATGATTCTCTTGTTCTTGTGGCTGCCGCCAAGGTGAAGGGCTTCTTGACGCTTGGCGATTCTGCTCTGGCCCCTGTGTCTGTAGGGTCTCACTTCAAGGTTTATGTTTCGGGCATCCCGTTCTTTGAATCGGTATTTGCTCCCGGAGCCTTTGAACTGCTGGTCCCGGAAGGATCTTGGACCTTCGGCTTCTGCCCCGGTGACCCGATGGTCATCGAAAAGCTGCAAGAATCTGGAATCGCCGATTCCGTGATTTTCCGCAGTTGGAAAATGTCCAAAGCTTTAAAGTCCGGCGAATCTTTGGCTCTTGATACCCTGGTTTGGGGAGCAAACAAGAAAGCGGGTTCTGCCGAAAAAGACGACCCTAAGGAGGACGTTGACCAGAAGGATACTACAGCTAAAACAGATACCACGGAAGCTCCGGCTGTTCCCAAGGCCTGGATTTCGGGCCAGGTGGACTGCTCGAACCTGGATCGTTGCGATAGCGTCGAAGTCATGGTCATTACGGACCTGTTCGGCTTCGGCTTTGCAAACGGCCTGACTCTGGAGTATGATATTCAAGCCCGGACCGACACTCTAGGTCGGTGGTGGCTGCCCGCTCCCGAAGAGGTTCCTTACGACTCCTTCCGTGTGGAATACCGCCAGAGGTCGGGGGAGACCGTGACCAATGTGGGCCTTTCCCGCTACGTGAAAAAGTCTGAACTGGAAGGAGCCAAGGACACCCTGTCTATCGGCAAGGCCTCCTTGGACAAGTATTCCTGGATTTCGGTGGGCGTTAGGCTCGTGGTGGACCAGCAGGACAATCAGCAAAGCGAGAATTGCTTTATGAACAGTGTGGTCCTGGGCATAGAGGGAACCTCCCATTTTGTCCGCACGGTAACCTGCAATATGTACGTGCTGACCTATCTGCCCAGCGGAATGCAAAAATTGATATTCTACTCCGGGGATCCGGTGGTGGTTTCGGCCCTCCAGGAGGCGGGGACTCCCCAGTACAGCTATGTGAGTACGGTTGACCAGAATCTGATGGCGGGTAACGGAATTAAGGAACTTTGGCTTACTTATACCCCTCCTACGGTAAAATAGTTCAAAATACCCCTTGCCGAAGTGACATTTTTTTCTAATTTTGGGAGCACTTTGAGCTATGGTGTAATGGTAGCACAACAGATTCTGACTCTGTTTGTCTAGGTTCGAATCCTGGTAGCTCAACGAAAGTCCCGCTCTACGGCGGGATTTTTTCTATTCCAGCAGTCCAAGCAACTGCTTGATGTCCCGTTCGTCCATAGACGACGGTATGAACATGCGCTCTTCGGGTGAAACGTAGATCATCTTCCGTTCCGAAGATGGCCGGAAACTTCTGTCTCTCAGTTCTACCGCAGGGTTCTTGAGGGAATACAGGAACTTACCCGTCTGGATAAACTTCTGGCCCTTGATGCCCTGCTTGATGGCGTCCATAATCTGGGGCACGAGTTTCTGGTTTGGCCAGGGCTCTTTGTGGAGCTCGAAAAGCCTCTGCTGCAGCAGCTCTTCGTGAATGGGGGATTCGTGGTCCACGTAGAACTTGAGCTGCGTGATGATGGATGCCGCCGAAAGTTCGGCGATGGGCCTGTCGTGGGGCGTCCCTTCGATTTTCGGGTGCAGCACCGTATAGGGAATCACGCTCAGGTTTTCGGCACTGATGGCGTCGACGCTTTCGGATTCCTCTTCGGAGGCGTCCTTGGGCGGGGGAGCCACGCTCTGCTCGATGGCGATGATGGTGACCATGTGGCTTACTTCGTCGCTGTTGGCCATGTACCAGAAGGGGGTCCACAGGTTCAGCACCTTCCAGCCGATTTGACGGAGCAGCGTGTGGCGAATGTATATCCGGTCTTCGATGGATTCCCTGAAACGTTCCGTGGTGCAGTCGTCTTCGACCATGGCCAGGAACCGCTTGGAATTGTTGGCGTCAACCACCACGGGGCCAACAGAAATGCCGCACTGGCAGAAATAGGGCTCCACCTGGATGTTTTCGTCTTGCAGGGCTTTTAGGGCCTGGGCGTAGAGTGCCGATTCCTTGGGCTTTTCGTCGGTAATGTTCAAGGTAAGCACCTTCTGCAGGTACAGAATCCATTCCCAGAACAGGTCCGGTTTTTCTTTGGGCTTCAGGGCCATGTCGCTTTCGGAAAGGAACACCTGGAGTTCGCTCTTGGCAAGCGTTGCACAGACAGAAAGGGAATTGTTGATGGCTTTCTTTTCGGTGGTTTCGTATTCGCCGCACACGAGAATTGTATCCCGCAGGCGGTTGACCGCCCTTTCGGGAGTCTTTACGTAGAAACTGATGGAGGGATTTGTAGGCTGGAAAAACCTTGCCGCCGGAGAATCCTTGGGCGTGAGGCTGTTGATGGCCGACTCGATTTCCACACAGGTGGACTGGTGGAGCGCGATAATGCCGAGAGTGCGTCCCGGTTGCCTTTCGGCATGGTGGATGGCGGCCTTCGCGATTTCCAGGACCTTGTCGGATACGACTTTCAGGGTCTGGTTCTTTACCTTTTCGCGGCTGGGCTGCGGCAGTTGCCGAATGTCGCCACCGTAGATTTTGCAGTTCGCAAAATCTATCATGGAGGAATGGGCGTAGGTGGTGGAGAACCACAGTTCCCTGGTGGGAATCCCCTGCCTTAAGCTCATGGTGAGAATGGATTCCTGGAACGCCTGGGTATGGGGCGTCTTGTCTTCGGGGTAGCCGTCCAGCGGCAGGTGCTTCAGGAGAGGCGCCTTGGAATCGCCCACCAGCACCGTCTTTTGGCCCTTGAAAATGGCGGGAAGCGCCTCGCAGACCGAAATGCAGTCCGCGTCCAGAATGACTACGGTCTGAAACTTTTGTGATGGGGCCAGCTGGAAACTCTGCTCCAGCGGGATAAAGGCGAAAAGGCCCGGATTGTCCTTGACGGTGTTTTGCACCAACCTGAAGTTTGCGTTGCAGAACTGGTCCAGTCGGGAGCGGTAGTCCCTGGTCTTTTGGGCGCGGGCCTTGGGCAAAAGGGAGAACAGGTCGGGACAATCCTTGCCGACCTGCTGGATTTGCGTTCCTGCCCAGAAATGGGCGAAGGCCTGGGCGATGTTCTGGCTCACGTTGTCTGCGTCTTTCAGGTAGTCGACCAGTTCCTTTGCACCGAATTTTTCGATGGACTGCAAAAGCGACGTGGTGCGCACGTGAATTTCCAGATTGCCCCAGTTGGCGTTCCACAGCTGGATTTCGTCCAGCCACTTTTCGATGCACAGGCTCTCGAGAGGAGTTTCCAGAGAAAGCCCCTTCGTAATCTTGCGGGTGGATTCCTGGAGTTCCCTGACGACCTTCGCGTAGTCCTTCATCTGGGGGAGGGCATCCTTGAACAGCTGCCACTGCTCCAGAATCTGGAGAAGCAGGTCCAGCCGCGGGTCGTTCTTGTGGGTCTCCCTAAAGTCGTAGATGTAGGTAATCTTCTTGTTCAGCTCGAACCAGTTGGAGCGTTCGTAGAGCCAGTCGCGGCCCAGCAGGTGGTTCCCGAGAACGGAGGTGTCCTTGTAGGCCCGCTTGTTTTCTTGCAGTTCGATCAGGGTATCGATCAGGTCCAGCAGCTGGTTGTCCGAGGTGACGGACTTCGGGTCTTTCAGGACTTTCAAAAGCTTTTTCTTGGAACTGCGGTAGCGGTCCGAAAGGCCCTTGAGGGTGGCCTTCAGGCTGTCTGCGAATTCTTCGCGGACAGAAAGGATGTTTTCATCTACGGCGTTATCGGTGTAGATTTCCGATGTCTGCCTACGGTAGCGGACCCACTTGTCGCCTGCTTCGGGGAGCGCCTTCAGGGAATCCTGGTAGTCTTCCCAGCTGTTGGAACGCAGCTCCCAGTCTTCAAAGACAGGAGTGTTCCTGTTGAAGTTCTGGAGAATCAGGTCGATGATGTCCGAAAGTCCAGAAAGGTAGATGCCTGTGGGGAACAGTCCCGTCTTTTCGACCAGCTCGATCAGGGGTTTCAGTTCGTTGGCCTTGCTTGAGGCAAGGGCAAGTTCCTTGGCAATCGCTTCTTGTTCTTCGACGGAGAGGCTCGGGACCCGCACATCCTTGAAGGCGTTCCTGGCCTCCTTGCCCTTCTTTTCGAAGTAAAGGTAAAGAATCTCGTCCAGGTCCGCCTTGAGTTCGCAGTAGTCCCTGTACGGAATGTTCGCAATTTTCTGGAACAGGGCGTCGGATGCTTTAACCTTGACGGCCGGGTTCTGAACGAATTCCGTCAGCAGGTCCGAAAGGGGCGCGTCGGAGGGCTGGATGTTCTTGTTTATGGCATCGTAATACCGCACAAAAGATTCGCGGGTCCTCTGGAGTTCCGGCAGAAGGGCGTCCCTTTCGGGACCATCAAAATTACGGAACTGGGGGAACAGTCTGTCCCTAAACTTTTGGGCGGTAGATGCCCTGCGGTAAACCACCAGGGTGCTTTTCTTTTCGGCGATGGAATCGGCCACCAGGTTCGCCGTGGCCCGGTCCCAGTCTGTACCTGGCAGGGCCTGAATGGCGTAGGCGTTGTTCCCGGCATCCTTTGCGTCTTCTGTGACCTTGGTGGTGTGGGAATCCGTGATGTACAGAGGATAGTGGTCCAGCGGCGAGTACAGCTTGTCAAAGGTTTCTCCGTCGAACTTGGAATCCTTGGTCTGGAATCCATCGGCGGTAAAGAGGGCCTGAACGGTAGAGGCGGCGCTGGCGTTGGATTCGTCTAGCCCCAGTTCCATGCATTTCTTGAGGTTAAGCTTGACGGAATCAAAGAAGGCGAGGCAGATGCCGTGTCGTGTAAATTTCCAGTTTTTCTTTGCCGCCACCGCTTTTTCGAAGAGGGAAAAATACAGCAAGATGCTGAACTGCCCGTTCAGGGTAGCGTCTTCTATGGTGGGGAGCGAAAGCTCCGTTTTCAACCGTTCCCGCAGGACGATGTTTTCGAGAGGATGCTTCGAAGAAAGGGCTACCGTCTGGGTCTGGAGGTTCACATCCAGGGGCACTAGCAGGCTTGGGGAAAGGGCGTTCCCTTCCCACTTCAAGAATCCCAGCAGCAGGTATAAATCGGTGGTACCGAAGTCCTCCAACTTTTCCTTGAGGGCTTGCAGGATATGTTCTTTCACCTCTAGCTTTTGCTGGGGTGTGAAACTTTCTGACTTGGGGAGGAATGAGTCCAGTGGCAGGGGGCCTCCGGCCTGTTTCCACTTTTCAAAGAACAGGTCGCCGGTTTCAAGCATCAGGGGCGTCTGATACAGGCCCTTGGTGTTGAAGTTCAAGAGTGAATCTTTGGAATCGAAAAGGGCCGATTCCTGGCGAATCTTTGAAAGGGTGGCGGACAAGGCTGCGTTGGACATGCCCTGAATATACATTTTTGTTGAGTTGCGAGTTACGAGTTACGAGCTACGAGTTGTCGAATAGGGGCGTCTTTGGCTTTTGTATCTACATATTTCGGCAGACGATGTCCAGGGCGGTATCTAGGTCGGCGGGCGCTTGGGTGGAGGCAAGTCCTGCCTTGAAAAGGACCCTGCCCAGGAGTTCTTGGGGGGTGATGCCTGCTTCCCGGTCTTGCCGGATACTGTGGGCTTTTTCCCGCTTGGAAAGTTTTTTGCCTGCGGTATCTACGATGAGGGGGTGGTGCAGGTACTTGGGCGATTCGGTCCTGCCCATCAGTTTCATCAGGGCGATTTGCCTTGCGGTGGAGTTCCGTATGTCTTCGCCCCGGATAACGTGGGAGATTCCCTCTTCGATGTCGTCGACGCAGACGGCGAACTGGTAGGTCCATTGGCCGATTCTGTCCCGGATAGGGAAGTCCCCGCATTGGAGTTTCGGATTTTCGGCAAAGTCCCCTAGGCGTAGGTCGTGCCAGTTGATTACTTTGTCTGGAATCTTGATTCGGAGGGAGTGGGGGGCGTTGCGGGGGGAACCCCCGCTGGAGGGGGTAGAGAGCGACGCAGTGCGAACTAGGGGGAGGCTTCCCCCCTTGCATTTTCCTTGGTATATGATTTCGCCAAATTCGTTCTTTGGATTTTGTTCTTCTAGTTCTTTGCGGCTGCAGTAGCAGGGGTAGACCAGGTTTTGTGCTTCCAGTTTTTTGAGGGCTTTTTCGAACCTGTCGAAGTGGTCGCTCTGGAGGCTTTCGCTTTGCCACTTGAAGCCAAGCCATTGCAGGTCTTCGCGGATGGCCTCGATGTGTTCGGGCCTTGACCTTTCTTGGTCGTGGTCCTCGATGCGCAGGTGCACCGACAGGTCCCATTTTTTGGCGGCGGCCCACACGTACAGGGCCGAAAGCAGGTGGCCTTCGTGAAGGTAGCCGGTGGGGCTGGGCGCAAATCTGGTTTTTCCGGGCATAGGGGGAAATATAGTTATGAATTCGGATTTCGGAATTATGAATTGTTTCTGAATATAATTCTGAACTCTGAAATCAGGACTCCGAATTGAATCGACTAATGCTATATTTCTTTTGAAAACGACGAACAATCGGGGTGTTTATGAAATTGAGTGGATTGGTTGGATGTGCTTGCCTACTTGCCTTTGCGGCGGGCGCTTTTGCTAACGACATTATCGCGACGACCTCCAACGGCTCTACGGTGATTCTCCACGACAACGGCCGCTGGGAATACTACCAGAACAACGCGAAGATTCGGGACGTGCGTCCGGAAGCCATGCCCGAAGACGCCAAGTTCAACGTGTCCGTGCTTTATGAAAGTGCCGACAAGTTGAAGAAGAACGTGCGTATGGCCATGGAAGCGGACTTTGCCACCGAAGAAGAAATCAAGGACAGCCTGCGCAAGGTGCCCAAGGGCGGTATCATCTATTTCCAGGTGCCAACCAAGCAAATCAAGAAGGGGCTGAACCGGGAGTTCACTTATTCTGTCTATGACAAGGGCAAGACTCCGATATTCTCGAAGACCGTTGCAGAAACCGAGGCGACTCCTAGCGAAGACGCAGGAGTTTCGAACCTGGTGGTGGTGCCTGTCTATGGTCGGCCCAAGTCCAAGGTCATGAAGGCCCGCGTGGAAAATCGTGCTGCAAGGCAGACCCTGGATATCGACGTTCCTATCCAGTAAGGGAACGCTTCGCAGGGACTAAACCGTGAAATTTGCCGTCGTGGACTTGGAAACCACCGGAGGGAAACCTTCCGATGGACGAATCACCGAAATAGGCGTCGTTTTGATGGACGATACCAACGTGGAGGGAACGTTCCAGGCCCTGGTAGATCCGGGCATGCCAATCCAGCCTTTTGTGCAAAGGCTTACGGGAATTACCGACGAGATGGTGCAGGGTAAACCGCAGTTTTCGGCTATCGCCGAAGACCTGATGGGAATGTTGCAAGACCGCATCTTTGTGGCTCACAACGTGCAGTTCGACAGCCGTTTTATGATGGCGGAACTGAAACGCTGTGCCATCAAGTACGACCCGCCCAGGCTTTGCACGGTGAAGCTTTCCCGAAGGTTTTTTCCGGGGCTGCCCAGCTACAGCCTGCACAACCTGACGGAATCCCTGGAACTTCCGGACTTTAATCACCACAGGGCTCTGGCCGATGCCCGTGCCGCCGCTGAAATCTTGAAGCTGGTCTATGAAAAAATCGGACCGGAAAAGTTGTTGAAAGAGGTGAAGAACCTACCGAAGAAAGATTCTCGACCCGGCCGGGGCTGACACATCTTGTCCCCTGCGGCCCTAACACCTACAACCTGTTATCTAAAACCTATCCCCTAGATCCTAGCCCCTAGATCCTATCCCCTAAATCCTAGCCCCTAATCACTACCTGATCATCCCCGCCTTATACTTCATCTTGAGTATTCGGGCGGCGGATTCTTCGATACGCTTGCGGTAGGTCTTGTTGTTCTTGGAAATCTGCACGAGGTAGTTCACCATCTCTACCGCCTTTGCGGGGTAGGTAATCATGAACATGTCGTTGCCTGCGGTAAGGGCGGTGCGGATAAGTTTGCGGAAATCCTTGCGGGGATATCCCTTGCTTTTTACCCGTTCTGTTCCGCTGACCCAGGCCCGTAGGGACACTCCCCACAGGTCGTCGGTGAGAATCACCGTTTCCGGGTCCATATCCCGGGCCATTTTCACGATTTTCGGCTCGAATACGGCGGGGCGGCTAGAAATGCGGATAAACCGCACGCTGCTCATCATGGTTACGGGAATGTCGTCGGAAAGCCGCTTGAAAAATTCCACGTTGTAGGCGATTTTCTTTTTGGGACTTGCACTGATGGCGATTTGATGGTCGCTGTTGGTCCAAGAGTCATAACCCGGGAAATGCTTGGACACGCATACCACACCGCTTTGGCGCATACCCTGGACAAAGGCCTGGACTTTTTCGGTACTGGTGGAATCTTTTTCCCAGCTGCGGGCGCTTTCTTCCATAAAGGAATTCTTTTTCCGGTGGTCTTTGGCGGGGTCCAGCACCGGGGCCAGGTTCATGTTGATGCCAAGTTCCATCAGTTCAGCGCCGATTTCTGCGGAGATCCGCTGGACAGAATCCGCGGGCATGTCCCGCATTTCCTTGGCGCTGGGGGCGTGCTTCCATTTTTCGGAGATGCCGCCCAGGCGGTTTACGAAGCCGCCCTCCTGGTCGCTTGCCACCAGCAGGGGGATTTTCAGGCCTTCGTTGGCTTCCTTGATTCGGGACTTGAATGCCGCCGTGTCCTTCAGGTGGTTTTTCATGACCAGTACGGCTCCGAATTCGTTCTCTATCAGGAACTGGGCCGGAGAAAGGTACACCATGACCATCTGGGCGGCCTTCTGCTTGATGCTCATGGAATTCCAGAGGGGCATCAGTTCGTCGGGCAGGCCGTAGGGGTTTTCTATGATCGCGGCAGTAGTGTCGGCGATGCTATCGGTGCGGGTGGTGTCTAGCTGGAGTGTGTCGGCCGTGCTGGTGACGATGGCGGAATTGCTCGTGGGTTTCGCCTCTTGATTTGCCACGGATTCAGTCAACGAATTTAGCGGAATGAATTGCTCGTGCGACAGAGAATCCTCCGCCTGCACAAGAACAGTCGTTGCCAGAAAAACGATTGCTGGTACTATGTTAATTTTCATTCTGAATTCCGAAATCCGAATTCCGAAGTTACTCAGCTACTTTTCTTCCCAAACCGCCTGGGCTTGAATTCGCGGGGCGGAAAATCGAACTTGAGCTTGCCTTTTTCCAGATACAGGTAGGCGTCAAACAGACGGTGGCTCTTGCTGCGGAATCCCTTGATAAGCTCCGTCTTTTCGCCTGCCAATAGCTTCTGGATGGCCTCGAAGGGCAGTTCCTTGCCCAAGAGAATCTTAGGAAGCGAAATTCCCGAAGGCTGCCTGTCCACATAACTTTGGGAAACGTAGCCCGTGAGGGTCTCGAACACGTCGGTTCCGTCGACGGGAGAAGATCCCACCTTCTTGCCGGTGTCGATTTCTTCGGGCTTGTCGTCAAAGACGAATTCAATCTTGTTCTGGTCGTTGATGATGACCACCGCCGAAAATTCGGAACCCTTCTTGCTGCGGAATCCCGTAAGAGGGCCGATTTTGCGCTTGGTCAAGAGCTCCACCACTTCTTCGTCGGTGAGGCGTTTTCCGCCTATCATCTTGCGGATGACAATGCCGTCTTCGGTCTTGTAGCGGCTCACGGTCTCGAAAACCTTCTTGCCGTTTACGGGACTGAACTTGGCTTCGCCTTCGGTGTGTTCTTCCTTGAAACCCTTGATGTTCTTTACCATGGTGCGGGTCATTTCTACAATGCCCTTCATGAACTCTTCCCGGGATTCCTTGCCCTTGGAAATCAAGTCCATCTTGTATTCCCATTCGCCGGTGAGTTCCGGGCTGGTGAGGGCGTCGCAGTTCATGGCCGAAAGCACCTTGATCAGGTCAAAGGCCTTGGCGGTAGGGATCATGTCCTTGCCGTCGCGGACCACGTACTTGTCGCTGACCAGCTTTTCGATAATGGCTGCGCGGGTGGCGGGGGTGCCGAGGCCACGTTCTTTCATGGCGTCCCGCAGTTCGTCGTCTTCCACCAGCTTGCCCGCACTTTCCATCATGGAAAGGAGCGAACTTTCGGTGTAGTGGGCAGGAGGCTTGGTAAAGTCTTCTTCTGCTTCGATGGAGACGGTCTTCGCCTTGTTGCCGTTCAACTTGGGAATGTTGGACTCGTCGTCGCTATCCTTGCCGTAAACCGCCTTGAAACCCGGGTCCACCAGGATCTTACCTTCGGTAAGGAAGGTTTCGCTTTCGACGGTGGTAATGCGGGTGGTGTTCAGGTACTTTGCCGGCGGGAAAAACACGGCGATGAACCGCTGGCAAATCATCTGGTAAATCTTCGCTTCTGCTTCGGAAAGGCTCTTGGGAGCGACACCGGTGGGGATAATGGCGAAGTGGTCCGAAATTTTCGAGTTGTCAAAGACCTTTGGGGTGCGCTTGACCCAGTTGTTGTCCAGGGCCTGCTGGGCGAACTTTGCCAGAGGGCCCGTAATCTTACCCAGGGTAGATTTCACAGGAGCCACGTAGTCTTCGGGCAGGTGGCGGCTGTCGGTACGGGGGTAGGTGGTGGCCTTGTGGTGTTCGTACAGGGACTGGGCTATGGAAAGGGTGGTCTTGGCGCTAAAGCCGAAACGGCTGTTGGCTTCGCGCTGCAGCGTGGTCAGGTCGTAGAGGCCTGCGCATTTCTGCTCACTTTCGGAGGTGCTTTCTTCGATGGTGCCCGGCTTGCCCTTGCATTTTTCCAAGATGGCCTTGACCGTTTTTTCGTCAAAGATCTGCTTCTGCTTTTCCTTGCCGTCGGCCTTGAACCATTTGCCCTGGTAGTTGCTTCCGCTGTTGTCGAAATCGGCGGTGACGGTCCAGAACTTTTGGGGCTTGAACTGCAGGCGTTCTTCTTCGCGCTTGACGATAATGGCGAGGGTGGGGGTCTGCACACGGCCGCAGGGGGTAATCTGGAACCCGCCCATGGAACTGTTGTAGGCGGTGAGCCCGCGGCTCCCGTTCATGCCCACCAGCCAGTCGGCCTCGGAGCGGCAAAGGGCGGCGTCTTTCAGGTTTTCCATGTCCTCGGCGGTGCGCAGGTGCTCAAAGGCTTCCTTGATGGCCGTGGGCGTCATGCTCTGCATCCAGAGGCGCTTTAGGGTCTTGCCCTTGAAGTTCCCTTTGAGCACGTAGTCCAATATGTAGAAGAAAATCAATTCACCTTCGCGGCCCGCATCGCAGGCATTGATGATGGTGGTGACATCTTTACGTTTGATGAGTTTTCCGAGGGCCGTCAGGTGGCTCTTGGTGGTGGGGAGGGCCACCAGGGGGAATTTTTCCGGCAGCATGGGGAGGGTTTTCATGTCCCATGCCTTGTAGCGTTCGTCAATATCCTTGGGGTCGGCGATGCCTACCAGGTGGCCGATGGCGTGGCTAACGATGGTGGTGTCGCTTTCCCAGTAGGCGGTCTCTTTCTTGAAATTCTTTGCACCCAGGACTTTGACCAGGTCAGAGGCCACGCTGGGTTTTTCGGCGATAATCAGGGTCTTTTCGGGAGCTTTCGTTTTTGTTGCCATGAGACTTCCGTTCTTAACTTATTTCCATTTGAAACGTCCGAACAGGCCAAACAGCACTGCCAGGACGGTAAAGGGGGCATGGACGATTTCTACGGGAATGCACCACTTGAGCAGGTGCTCCTGCCGGAATATCTTGAGCCCACGCAAAATGAGGATCAGGTCGCCCAGGCTTTTTAGGGCGAAGGCGACCAGGGTTGCAATTAAAACTTCGGTGCTGAAGGGCGAAAACGCTGCCGTGACGCAAAGCATGGTCAAAAACAGGAACACCATGGAGAGCACGAACACGATTTTCGGGGAGTAGTAGATGGTCTTGGAGGCCCAGCGCTTGCGCTGCTCCCAGAGTTCCTTCAGGGTCTCCTTGCCGTTTGTGGTCACGAAGGTGGAGGGGGTAATGCAGTAACGCATGGCGAAGGGCCGGTCGGTGGCCAACTTTTGCATCAGAAGGTCGTCGTCGCCGCTCTGGATTTTGATGACGTTCTCGAACCCGTTTACGCTCTTGAAAAAGTCCTTCCGGTAGGCCAGGTTGTTGCCCGTGCTGGTGAGAGGCAGGTGCATGGCGAGGCCCGCAGTACCCGCCACCCGGTAAATGAGGGTCTCTACCGCCTGCATACAGATAATGAAGGGGGACTTGCCGGGGACGGTGGGGATGTAGGAATGCCCTGCCACCAGTTCGATTCCGGGTTCGAATTCCCGGAGGATTCCCGTAAGCCATTCCCGCTGGACAATGCAGTCGGCGTCCGTAAGGCACAGGATGTCTCCTTCGCAGGCCTCGATCATCTTGCTGATGGCGTGTTTCTTGGGGCTTACGCCCTCGGGCAGGTCCTTGATGGTCAAAATATGGAGCCGTTCGGGGTGGCGGGCGCGGTATTCCTCCAGAATCTGGGGGGTGTCGTCGGTACTGCGGTCGTCGGCCACCCAAACGTCCCAGACGCCGGCGTAGTCCTGGTCCAGTACGGAATCCAGGGTGGCCCGAATGCCAGCGGACTCGTTCCGGGCGGCGATGAGGACGCTGACCCTCGGGGGCGGGTTCACGGTAGAACGCCCCTCCCGGACGGTGCCCAGGGCACGGTAAAAACGCACCTCTAGCCACAGGTAGAAGAGTCCGAACAGGGCAAGGAGGGCAATAAGCCCGTATGTGACAACGGTCCAAACCATTTTCGGGGCTAAATGTAAAAAGGTTTTTTGAAAAATTGGTCCGGCGGGGGCGGTCCGGCGGGGGCAATTTTGGATACATATATATATGTTAATGTTTATTTGGCGGAAAACGGGACATCATCGAGTGTTTGCAATTATTTTACATTGTCTATGAAAAAGGAATTCGTTATGAAAATGAGATTTTTGAAATGTTTTAGCGATGTTGCAATCTTGTCGATTTTGGTTGCCTTGACTGCCTGCAATGAGCAGGGCTCCGCAGGCACGAAGTCTGCGGGCAAGAACGTTGATTTAAACTGCCCTGAGTTGCCGCAGGATCCCGAAGCGACGGGCGAGTTTGACCCCATAGCCTCGAAGGACGCCCGCCCTTGCGGTGCGATTACCTTGTGGGGCTCTGCGATGCCGAAGTCCTTCAACATGTGGGAAGACTACAACAGTTTTTCCGCCGAACTCATGGGCATGATGTTCGAACCGCTGGTAAGCTTGCACAGCACCGAAGACCGTGAAGTGGGAATCCTCGCCGACAGCTGGAACGTGTCCGAAGACGGCAAGACGTTTACCTTCCATGTAGACCCGCGGGCCAAGTGGAGCGATGGCAAGCCGGTGACCGCCGAAGATGTGCAGTTCTACTACGACGTCATCATGGACGAAAAGAATTTGACGCCCATATTCAAGGTGGGGCTTAGCCGCTTTGACCGCCCCGAGGTGGTGGACAGCTTGACCATCAAGATGACTGCGAAGGAATCCCACTGGGGTAACTTCTGGGAGGCGGCGGGCATGCTTGCGTTCCCGAAGCATGTTTGGGCAGGGAAGGACTTCAACCAGATCCGCTACGAGTTCCCGGTGGTATCCGGCCCGTACAAGATTAAGACCTTCCGCGAAGACCGCTATGTGGAACTTGCCCGCCGTGCCGACTGGTGGGGCTTCAAGAAGAACTGGAACCGCGGCAAGTACAACTTCGAAAAAATCCGCTACCGTTTCATGAATGACCAGACTAAAGCTCTTGAAGCCTTCAAGAAGCAGGACATCAACGCCTACGCCATCTACACCAGCAGCATCTGGATGAAACAGACGGACTTTGATGCCATTCAAAAAGGTTGGGCGGTCAAGCAGCGCATTTTCAACAAGGAACCTATCGGTTTCCAGGGCATGGCCATCAATTTGCGCAAGCCGCAATTCCAAGACGTACGCGTACGCCGCGCCCTCAACATGCTTTTGAATCGCGAAGCCATGAACGAAAAGTACATGTACAACCAGTACTTCTTGCTCAACAGCTATTACCCTGACCTGTGGGATGGCAACCAGAATCCTACGGCACCGCTCTACAAGTTCAACCCGGATAGCGCCCGCGCCCTCTTTGCGGAAGCGGGCTACAAGGTGAATGCCCAGGGCGTGCTGGAAAAAGACGGCAAGCCCTTCGCCATCAATTTTATCACCAGCCAAGAAGACTTGCGTCACCTTACGCTGTTCCAGGAAGACCTGAAGAAGGTGGGCGTCGTGGCGACCATCGAACAGATGAGCCAGAGTACCTTACGCAAGCGCTTGGACGATGCCGACTTCGACCTTTACTGGGTGAACTGGGGTGCAGGCCGCCTGCGTGACCCGGAAGCCAGCTGGTATTCTACGACAGCGCTTCAGAAGGGAACGAATAACCTTGCTGGCGTGCAGGATAAAGTCGTCGACAGCTTAATCAACTTGCAGAAGACGGAATTCGATCTGGCCAAGCGTAACGAAATCCTGAAGGCGCTGGATAACCGCCTGGCCGAAATCGTGCCCTACGTGCTCATGTGGCAATGCGACCATCACCGCATTCTTTACTGGAACCGCTACGGGACTCCGGAAAAAGTCTTCGACCGCTTCAACCGCGAAGACGCCATTCCGGTTTACTGGTGGCTTGACCCTACGAAGTCCGCAGCCCTCGACAAGGCTATGAAGGCGGGGGAGAACCTGCCGGTTCCGGAATACGACGTGAAGTGACGCAATCTTATAGTGTCATTCTGGAGCGGAACGCAGTGAAGCGATAGAATCCATTGCTTTCCAATTTGTAGTTTTGTATTTTCCGCCTTATGCAAAAGAAAGGCTATACATACATTTTATTCAATAAAAAGAATGGAACATTATATGTTGGTGTTACGAGTGATTTGAAAAATCGAGTGACTCAACATAAAGAAAAAATCTTCGAAGGATTTACCAAGAAATACAATGTGGATAAGTTAGGGTATTTTGAAGAGCATACTGATATGCGCCATGCCATTGAACGTGAAAAGACCCTGAAGAATATGCTTAGGGAAAAGAAAATAGGATTAATTCAATCCATGAATCCGGAATGGAAAGACTTGTTTTATCTGCTGTAATGGACCCTATCGCACTTCGTGCTCCAGGGTGACAGAAGGAATGTCATTCTGGAGCGGAACGCAGTGAAGCGATAGAATCTATGGACCCTATCGGTCGTCCTACTGACTCCCTCCAGGGTGACAGCGTGAATTACGTTCCCTCCAGGGTGACAGCAAAACAAAAAAAAAGCGTGCCTTTCAGCACGCCTTTCTATTAGCTAAAGACTAGCGATTAGCGACTAGAAAAAGAATTCAGCACCGACGTAGAGACCGGTTGCGTCGCCGTCGTCAACCTTTCCGCTGCGGACAAAGAGTTTGGCAATCAAGTCCAACTGGTTGGGAATCACGAAGTAATCGGCACCCAGCCAGATGTTGATTTGCTTGTTGCCATCGTCATTGTGTCCTCTTTCCGTTCCGTGGTCGTCCCAGGTGCTTTCGGTCAAGCGGTATTTGAGTTGCAGGCCAACGAAGGGGGTCACGCCCACGTCGGGAACGGTGTATGCCAATTCGCCGCCCAGGTGGATGTCAAGTCCGCGTTCATAGTTGTCGTGTTCAAAACCCCAGAGAACGCCGGCTTCGGTACCGAACTTCATGCCGGGAACTTCGTTGATGGGCATGCTGAACTGGGCGCCAGCGTAAATGAAGATTTCATCGCTGGTAACCTCATCGCCGCCGATAGGCAAATGAACATCGCCAAAGATGGTAATCATGGGGGCAATTCCGTAACGGACTCCCAAAGTCAGGTCACGGAGACCGTCACCGCCGTTGGCGCAGCCATCACAATCCGTTTCGCTCCAGAGCTGATAACCCCAGCCTTGCAGGGACAGTTCCAAATTCTGAATCAGGCTGTAGCGAGCTCCAATTTTGAGACCTGCTTGAGACCAGTCGTGGTCCCAGTCGTAGTAGAGGCCAGCTTCGGCGGAACCCTTGCCGGCTTCCAGAACCGGGTAGTAGTTCCAGGTGGCGAATGCGGCACTTGCGGCGAGAGCCGAGGCTAGAGCGATTTTCTTGAACATGGAAAACTCCTTGAATGCGTTATTTTCGAGCGCAAATATAGAAAAAAACGCTGGTCTAGATTGCCACGGATGCTTCGCATCCTCGCAATGACAAAAAAGGCGAGTGTGTATTCAAAAAACTTTATTTTTTGAATATACCGAGCCGCAAGTCATGCACAAAGTGCAATGACAAAAAAGGCGAGTGTGTAGTCAAAAACAGCCTGCTAACCCTTGAACTTCAGGAATTTCCAGAGGTATTTGGCTGATTGCAAGGGGGTTTTCAGGAAGGCGGATTTCTTGTACCCGCTGAGGGCGAAACCCTGCAACACCTTGTAGAGCCCGATTTGCTCGTCGCGGTCGATGTTCAGCAGGAACTTGCGGAACTTGAACTCGAAATCGTGGGTGCTTCCGAACTTGAGGTAGCAGGTGTTTTCGTAGTTCTTGAGGAATGCCTTTGAAAGGTTTCCGCATTCCAGGCCCTGGTGCACGGTATTGGCACAATACCGTCCGGCCCGCATGGCCGCCGCGATGCCGCCTCCGGTGAGGGGGTTCGTGTGGTGGGCGGCGTCGCCCACCAGGGCAAAACGGTCCAGGATGTAACTCTTGAGGGTGCTGGAGACCGGTACAAGACCGCCCACCACCTTGTTCACCTTGGAACCTGGGAACAGCTTGTCTAGCCATTCCTGGGTGGTTTCCAGGATATTCTTTTCGTGCTTGCCGCCGAACAGGAATCCCGCACCGAAGTTGGGGACGTTCGATTTCTGCTTGGGGAAACTCCAGATGTAGCCGTCGTTGATAAAGTCGTGGCCCTGCCAGAAGGTGAGGTAGTCGGGCTTGGTCAGCAGGCCTTCTACTTGAATGTCCACGCCGGTGCAGGTCATGGTGGGGGCCTGCAGGCACTTGAGCCCGAGACTCCGTCCGATGCGGGCCTCTACGCCTTCTGCCGAAATGACCATCTTGGCCCGGACTTCGGACGTGCGCGCGGCATCCCCGAGACCTTCTACCACGCGGACTGTGCGGTAGCCGTTGGGTTCCTTGCCCATTACGTCACTTACGGACTCGGCTCGGGCAAGGGTCACCAGTTCTACGCCGTCATTTTCGGCCAGGTGGGCGAGCAGGGGGTCGAATTTTTCGCGGTTCAGCATGAGTCCCATGCCGGGCTTCGGAACTTCGATGTTCACGCCTGCAGGACCGTAAATGTAGATTCCGTTGATGATGGTCTCGATACAGTCTTCGTCGATAGGACCGTAGCTTTCTAGGTCTGAAAGGTTGGTGCTGGCTTCGCCGCAACGCACGGGGTAGCCGATTTTTTCGCGTTTCTCTAAAAGCAGCACGGAGCGGCCACGCTTTGCAAGTTCTCGGGCAGCAACGGAACCGCCGGGGCCCGCGCCGATAACCACAACGTCATATTCTTCACGAAGCATCGGCCACCTCTTCAAGCGTTAGTGCCCCTACGGGGCATGCCCTGGTGCAGGTGCCGCACTTGGTGCATTTCTCGTGGTCGATTTGCAGGTCCAGGTTATACATGTCAAGCGCCATGGCGGGGCATACGCCAACGCAGCCTGCGCATTCCAGGCATTTTTCTCTGTTGTGGACCAGTCTTTTCACAATGTAAAATATACAAAATATGAGAGATCCCCGACCAAGTCGGGGATGACAAGGGAGGGTAATCGGGGATGACCCCGGAACAGGTCCGGGGCAGGCTCGGGGAGGGATGCGTGGGGTTGACTATGGAAAGGTTATGTTTCGGGCTCTTGTTCGGGCTCGCTCTCTTCCTTGGCGGGTTTCAGGCTTTCGGCCTTGGCAAGCATCTTGCGGGCCTGCACCGCCAAAATGTCGCCGTCGCCCAGTTCCAGAACCTTGTTCAGGCGGGCGATGCCCTGCTCCAAATCCCATTTTTTGTTGACTCGGATTTCGCCGATGTTGTAGAGGGCGCGTCGCGCCAGGGTCACGTTGGTTTCCAGGGAAAGACCTTTTTCCAGAAGGACAAGGGCTGAATCCAGGTTGGTCTTGGATTTGGCCGTTTCACCCCATTCCAGCCACTGGGCGCTGGGAACCTCGATAAACACGCTGGGGCTGGTCATCAGGTCCGCAAGTTTCTTGATGGTGGGGGCGTCGACAGGGTGTTCCTGCAAGAGGGCGTTCATTGCCTGGCTCAGCGTCCGCTGAGCGGCTTCGTAGTGGGCCTTGTTGGCCTCGTCCAGTCCTTGGTCTATGAGGGCCCTGTTCCGAGCTTTCCGCGCGGCCATCGGGTTTGCCGCCGCGTTTTTCTTGAGGCGTTCGGCCAGGGCGTCGGCCTGGTGCTCCTGGAGGGTCTTGAACCTGCGGGGAATCTTGCTTCCGGCCAAGGCGCCAAGCCCAAAGGTTACGAGGCTTGCAATGCCCACGGCGCCGAAAATGCCGCCGTTCAGCGCGAAGTTCACCAGAACATCCAGGGCAACACCTGCGATGGCAACACCTTTTGTGAGTGTTGAGACCTTGTCGTTGGAGGGCGGGAACGCTACCGCCCCCAGCATAAAGCACAGGGCGACACTTGCGCCCATGTACCGCTCCACCGCATAGTGGTCAAAGAAGGACGTTGCCGTAAAGAGAGACACGAAAATTCCGCCAACGAGGACAAGTCCTGCTGCAATGCCGGACGCAACCGCCACGCCCCACCGGTCCGAAAGCCTGTAGTAGGCGAAGCAGAAGAATCCTGCGAACAGCAAGAAGCTCAATACTCCCGGAAAAAGAATCCAGCTGGTCAGAAGCCTGTCATATTCTTCTTCGGCAGGCACAAAAGCCAGACGGTAGCGCAGGTGCTTGTCGGTGAAGGCCTTGATCCACTTGTTCTGTTCGCGGACAAAATCGTTTTCTTTAGGATAGTAGTTGTGCTCCTTGATGAACTCTTCCTTGCCGCCCTTGATTTCCCACCATTCCCGGAATTCCTTTTTCATCTGTTCTACGCGGTCTTCTACCACCAGGGCGCCGTTTTCTTTCAGGTAGCGTTCACGGAACTGCTCGAACTCTTCGTTTCGGGTCTTTTCGTCGGCCTTGAGGCCAACGGATTCGAACTGCTTGGCTCCTTCGGTTTCCCACCACTGGTCAAAGGTTTTTTCGATGTTGGATTCCCGCTGTTTCTGCTTGATTTGCGGCGAAAGGGCGGTGACGGCGTTGAAAATGCCGATGGCAATCACCAGTCCGAAAACGATATAGTGGTGGACCTTGAGTCCTTTCAAAAAATCCTTGACGCTATCCAAAATGTCTCCCATGACACTACCTGTTGTATTCCCTGAGCTGGTTCCACAAGAAGTCGGTGTTCACGTCCCGATAACCCAGGGCGTTGACCTTCTCCCTTAATTTGTGCGCGATTTCGAAAAGGTTCGGGCAGCTTTGCATCCGCTCGAAACTGTCAAAAATGGTGAGCCGGTCGATCCATTCCGAAAGTTCCGGGAATCGTGGGTCCTGGAACTTGTTTTCCCGGCCGGTCTTTAGGTATTCCAAATACCGGTCTGTAATGCGGTAGCCGTCTTCGGTAAAGATGTCCATGGCCCGTGGGAACAGTTTTTCGCCGGTAAGGTATTCGTGGACGATGATGCCGAAACTGAAATAGTCCACCGAAGACGAAAGGTTCTCGCCCATGATGGCCTGCTCGGGAGCGCTGTAGCAAGGCGTCAGCTGCCCACCGTACTCGTTCACCGTCTCTCGCAGTTTCGCCTGGGCGTAACCGAAATCGCAGATGAGAATCTTGTGGTTGTTCTTGTGCAGGGGGTTCTGGCACAAGAGCAGGTTCTTGGGCTTCAAGTCCTTGTGGATGACCTGGTAGTAGTGCAGCTGGCTGATGGTGTTGGCCAAGTAAGCAATCTGGGCGATGCGATGGAGGACTTCGTCGTCGGTGAGTTTTGTCTTGAACATCTTGTCTAGGGAGCAGCCCTTGATGAATTCCATCTTGAGATAGGGGTGCCTGCCGGCAAGGCCTCCGCCAAAACTCTGGACCACGCCTTCGATGTTGGTGGCGCGAATTAGGTTGTTGATGCGGATTTCGTCCTGGAAAGCGCTCAGGAGCATGTTCAGGCGGTGGAGTCGGTTCTTGCCCGGTGCCGCCCAGAACTTGCAGATTTTTACGACGATTTCACGTTCGCCATAATGGGTGTTGTCGCCGCCATGCTGAATCCAGAAGTTGGCACGGTACAGGTTGTTGGTGCCCTCCAGGGTGAGGGGCTCCACCAGCTCGATTTTTTCCATGGCTCCGCTGTGCAAGAATTCCGGGTTCTGGTCGAACCACCTTTGGTATTCTTCCATGGTGTAATGTGGCCGGAGTGCCAGGTTTCTTGACACTCTGTCCAAGGTCTCGGCAAGGATGTTCCTGAGCATGCGTCCAAAGATAGCTAATTCGGAATTCAGAGTTCAGAATTCAGAGTTGCATTTTAAATAATTCTGAAATCCGAAATCCGAATTCTGAAATTTCTTATTCCATCGTCTTTTCCAAGGCTTTGGTAATCACGTTGTAGGCGTCATCTACCGTGTCGCAGAAGTGGAACAGCTTGAGATCTTCCTTGTCGATCATTCCTGTTTCGGCCAGGTAGTTCCAGTTGAGAACCTTGTTCCAGTACTTGCTGCCGAAAATGACCACGGGCATGCGGTCACCGTATTTTTTGGTTTGGATGAGGGTGAGGATTTCGAACATCTCGTCCAGGGTGCCAAAACCGCCGGGGAAAACCACCATGGCCCTGGCCAACTTCATGAACCAGTACTTACGGATAAAGAAGTAGCGGAACTGCAGGTTCAGTTTGTCGTCGATATAGGGGTTGGGGTGCTGCTCGAAGGGAAGCCTGATGTTGAGGCCGACGGAAGAAGTTCCTACGTCGTTGGCGCCACGGTTGCCCGCTTCCATGATGCCCGGGCCGCCGCCGGTCATGATGGCAAAACCCTTGTGCTGCTTGTTGGCCCAGCGGCCAAGCTTTGCGCCCAGTTCGTGGGCGGCGTCGTAGTATTCCGCTACGGTTTCCAGACGTTTAAGGCGGGCCAGTTCTTTTTTGTCCTTGCAGCCCTTCATGCGTTTTTTGATTTCTGCCATGGGCAGCGTGCGGGCCGAACCGAAGAACACGATGGTGTTTTGGACACCTTCCTGCTGGAAAATCTGGTTGGGTGCCATGAATTCGGCGATAATCCTGATGGGGCGGCCACTGTCGCTGTCGATAAAGTCCATGTTGTGGTAAATCATCTTGCCCGGAATTGTCGAAATCGCTTGTTTCTTTTTTGCAGCCATGGTGGTCTCCTTGTAGGGGCTAGGATCTAGAAGTATTTTTTGAAAAAATACCTTTAGAAACCGCAAAAAGCAACAAAAAAACACTTTTTTTTGCTTTCATTTGAAAAAATCGTTATATTTAGGGTATGCTCGTAAAAATCTGGACAGACAGTTTTATCATCACCGGCGAAATCGACACCCTCCGTGACGAACGCCTTACCGACTATATCCGCGAGAACAAGGACTTTATCGCCGTGACCCAGGTGAAGGTCAGCGACAAGACCGAAAAGGATTTGTTCCGCACCCACTTCTTGAACGTGAGCACCCGCCACATCGAGATTATCTTACCGGCGGAGTAGTTTAGCCCGAGGCCTAGCCTGCCGGGTTTTCTGGGCTGTCTAGCCGGAACACCTGGGAAAGTTCGCTGTCGCTCAGGTCCGCAAGCCAGGTCTCTCCTGCGCTCACCGTCATTTCGGCAATCGCCTTCTTGGTTTCCAGGAGGGCGTTAATTTTTTCTTCGAAGGTGCCCTTGGTGATGAACCGGTGGACCTGCACGTTCCGGGTCTGGCCAATGCGGAAGGCCCGGTCGGTGGCCTGGGCCTCGATGGCGGGGTTCCACCACAGGTCGTAATGGATGACCTGGGAGGCAGCGGTGAGGTTCAGGCCTGTGCCGCCAGCCTTCAGGGAAAGAATCAGCACCTTGGATTCGGGGTCCTGCTGGAACGAGTCCACCATGTTCTTGCGCTGGGTCTGGCTGCAGCCCCCGTGGTAGAAATCTACGGAAATGCCCAGTTCCTTTTCGATGGATTCCTTCAGCAAAAATCCCATTTCGGCGAACTGGGTAAAGATGAGGGTCTTTTCGCCCTGCTCCTGGATGGAGGTGAGCAGGTCCAGGAGCATCTGGAGCTTGCCGGAGGTGAGGATGGCGCCGTCTGCACCTTCGTTGGCGGCGCTTTCCGCCCCCTTCAAGAACGTGGCGGGATGGTTGCAGATCTGCTTGAGGGCAAGTATCATCTGCAAGATGAGTCCCTTCCGCTTGAATAGCCCGTGGGAATCCTGCGAAATTTCGGCCAACTGCTTTTCCTCTTCCAGCATGGCCATGAACTTGTCCAGGGTCTGCTTGTAAAGGGCCGCCTGGGTGGCCGTCAGTTCCGCATATTCATTCTGGATAATCTTGTCGGGCAGGTCGCTGATGATGTTCTTGTCCGTCTTGAGTCGGCGGAGCATGAAGGGTGCGCTAATCTTCTTGAAGGTTTCTGCCGCCACCTTGTCGCCGTTCTTCTGGATGGGCGTCTCGTATTTCTCGCGGAATTCCTGGGCGCTCGGGAAAAAGCCCCGGTTCGCAAAGTCCATGATGGTCCAGAATTCCATCAGGCGATTTTCCACGGGAGTGCCGCTCATGGCGATTTTTACGGGGGCCTGCAGGCTGCGTAAAAGCTTGCTCTGGTCGCTGTCCGCGTTCTTGATGTTCTGGGCCTCGTCGATGACAACCGCATGCCAGGTGGCCGCTTTCAAAAGCTCGAAATCCTTGCGGAAGGTGGCGTAGGTGGTGAGCAAAATGTCGGAGTTGAACTTTTGCAGGTCCCGGTTTCCGCCGTGGTAGGCGGTGAAGGTGAGGGCGGGGGCGAACTTCTTGATTTCTACCTGCCAGTTGCACAGCAGGCCCGCGGGCATCACCACCAGGGCCTTGTGCTCCTGGAGTTTTCCTTCTTCCTTGATTTTCAGCAGGTAGGCGATAACCTGGAGGGTCTTGCCGAGGCCCATGTCGTCGGCAAGAATACAGCCGAAGCCGATTTCCAGGTTCTTGTACATCCAGGAGTAGCCCCGCTTCTGGTAGGGGCGTAGCGTGGCGTTCAGGCCTTCGGGCAGCGGGATTTCCGTCTCGCCCCGCCAGGCGTCGATCTGGGCCTTGGTCTCTTCGGTCAGGGTGATGGGCACACCGTCGCAATCGCCGGTAAGGGCTGCCTGCACCAGTTTGGACTGTGTGGCCTGGGCCTGCTCCTTGGGGGCTTCCACCTGTTTCTTGATTTCTTCGATGTCCTGAGCCGAAATCTCGATGTATTCCGACTTGTATTTCAACAGTCCGTCTGCTTGTGCGGCCAGTTCCAGAAATTCCTGGGGCGAAATCTGCTCGTCGCCCAGGGCCACCTGCCAGTCAAAGTCCAGCAGGTCTCCAGCGGAGAACATCCCGAAACTCATGCTTCCCTGGAGCCGCATCTTGGCCTTGGGCTTGCTGATATGCAAAAGCTTTTCGGGAATCTCCGTGCGGATTCCCATAATCTCGAGTTTCTTGAGGCAGTCCTGCAAAAACTGGAGCAGCTTTGCCCCCTGCATGACTACGGGAGTTTCGCCCCGGCTGTCCAGGTAGGCTTCTAGCGGCTTGAAAAATTCCGCCACCCCGTAGAGGATTTTCTGCAGGGGCACGAGCCTGGAATCGTTTGTCTGGAATAGGGTTGCAAGGCGTGCACCATCTACAAAGACTTCCAGGGACACATCATCGCCGGACTCCCACGCCTTGAAAAGAATCTGGCTCCGCAGGTCGAAATGCCCGAACACCGAGAACCACTGCCGGATTTTTTCGGGAATGGCGTGCCCGCTGGCCCCCAGTTTCCCGGAAACCCCGTCAAAGAAAAAGCTCAGCAGGTTCCCGTGGTTGGACTTGACCGGCCGCTTGTAGGTCCGGGCAAAACGGAGCAGCGCCCCGATAAACAGCGAAAGCACGTGGAGGGCGGGGGAGTCGATTTCCAGGTATTCTTCGTCCTTGGCGGTGAAGGCGAACTTTTCGGGGGCCTTCTGTTCCAGCTGGTCCACCAGCGCCTTGATTTCGGGAATGAAGGTGGTGGGGAGCCAGCGCATCTGGGCGGTGTCCCGCTGGACCCAGAAAATCTGCGGGTAAATGCAGCCCTTGCGCACCAGGTGGAATGCCGTGAGGAGCGAAAGGTGCAGGTAACGCACCGTGTAGTGGTGCCACGAAAAGTTCCCCGGCGAAATGCAGCACAGGGCTCCCATGAGACCCGCCACCGCAAGCCCCGACTGGATGATGGCCCCGTCTTTCTCCTGCTGGAAGCTCCAGTGCCAGGGCGTCTTGTGGAAAAGTTTCAGGTTTTCCCCTTCCATCAGGAAGGTCTTGAAGTTATAGGCCCTGAAATGTTCCGTGAAGGTCTTGAAATCTTCGTAGCCCGAAAGAAAATCCGTGCAGGAGGTAAGTTCGTCGGCGTAGCTCTTGCGGAAATTGCCGGCGGGGCAAAAATCCGGAAAGTTCGGCAGCATGGCGGGCAATATGCGGGAATATTCCTTCAGGCTCTCGAAATCGAAATCCGGGAGCCTCGGGTGGGGCTCCAGGGTGCGCACGCCCTCGAGGACCTGCACCAGGGCAGGCTCATTCGGCACGCTTGATTCAAGACCCTCTTCGACCATAGCGGGCCAAATATAGCAAACCGGATGGTCCTTTTTTGACAATCCGGTGCACATCTGTGTATTTTATATATTCTCCCGCCCTGCATCATCCTTGACCGACTCTGTATCGAAGCGATGGAGGTGGGAGGGGTTCATACAGTTCTCGCCAACACTTGTTGAAGTGTGCAAGTCGGGGGTTGGACTTCACACCCCTTTACGTGTTCGGCTCAAATAATCTATTTTAAACAAAAAGAGGCAATATATGCGAATCAAGAACGGTTTTGTACTGCGGGAAGTCTGCGGCGAGCAGGTGATTATGGGCGAGGGCATCGGGGCTCTTGATTTCGGCAAGCTCCTGTGCCTGAACGAGACTGCGGCGTTTCTCTGGAGTGCTGCCGTTAAGCAGGGTGATTTTACGGTGGAAACGCTGACAGACGCCCTCTGCGGGGAATACGAGGTGGAACGCGACCGGGCCCTCTCCGACGTGCAGGCCATTGTAGAAAGCTGGCAGAAGGTGAACGTGCTGGAATGAATTACCTCTCGTGGCTATGGCAAAGTATCCGCGGAGTTCGCCTGAACGTGGCCCTTCGCGTGGCGGTGGGAACCCTGCAGGTTTCCCTCGGCCTTGCCATGGTGTGGTTGAGCAAACGCTTTATCGACGATACCATCAAGAACGGTTCTGACCAGGATGTGGCCCGCATGGTGGGCCTGCTGGTGCTTACGGTGGTGGGGAACGTGGTGCTTCGCCAGGTGTATTACTACCTCACGTCGGTGGCTACCATCCGGCAGTCCAACGCGCTTCGGCTCTCCATGTTCGGGAGGCTGTTTACCCGTAAGCTCTACAGCGAAAAGGAACTCCTTTCGGGCGACGTGACCTCCCGTTTTTCCAAGGACGTGGAGCTGGTAAGCGAAGTCGCTACGGCGAAAATTCCCCAGATGATGGTGACGGCGATACAGCTTCTGGGGGCATTCTTGATGCTTCGCTGGTTTGACCCGCGGCTCGCCTGGGCTCTTGTCCTCTTGACGCCGCTGGCCCTTGTGTTTGGCAAGTTCGTCTCTTACCGACTGCGGAAAATGACCCTCAAGATCCGCGAAGGGGAGAGCCGTATCCAGATGCATGTGCAGGAGGGCGTAGAGAACAACGCCGTGCTCCGGAGTCTGGGAAGCGCCCCCTGGGTCTCGGAGCGGCTGGATTCCATGCAGCGCACCCTCCATCACGACGTGGTGCGGCAGACCCGTTTTTCTGTGATTTCCAGGCTGGCTTTTGGCGGTGCTTTTGGGCTGGGTTACCTGTTGGCCTTTGTGGGGGGCGGTTTAGGGCTTCGTAACGGCACCATCACTTTTGGCGTCATGACCTCTTTCTTGCAGTTGGTGGGGCAAATCCAAGGGCCCATCCTCTCG
>CALATK010000236.1 GCA_937891805.1 uncultured Fibrobacter sp.
AAGGTCGTAAAGAGGATGCAATTTCGTTCTACAAACGTGCGATTGAATTGAGAGGAGATTATCCATGTGCAAAGAGGCATATGGAGCTTCTTTTGAAGGATGATTAGAGAAAAAGGAATAAGACACTTTTGAAGATATGAGGTCTTAAAGACATCAAATAAGAATACTTGATAAAAAGCCACGGAAGTTTGAAATTTTCGTGGCTTTGTGTTATAGTTAAAGGTGGTCTTTAAGCGCGGAGAGTGTATTCGAAGAGTCTTCGCTTTTGAAAAGGATTAATATGAGGAATTAGATACATGAGGATATAGATATGATTATTGGTATTGATTTAGGAACAACAAACAGTCTTGTGGCTTACTATACGGATGAAGGACCAAGGATTATTCCGAATCGTCTGGGTAAGAATTTGACGCCTTCTGTTGTGAGCGTGGATGAAGAGGGACAAGTGTATATTGGTGAAACTGCAAAAGAAAGAATGCTTCTTTATCCAAAGAGCTCTGCAGCAGTATTTAAACGTAGCATGGGTAGCGAGAAAGAGTATGAGCTTTCTGGTAAGAAATTTTTTCTAGCGGCAAGTAAGACTCATAACTCTTCCGGCTATTATTGTACAATGCTTGGGGATTGATTTCTGCAACCACCTGTTTTACAGACATTCCCTCACGCATCTTAAGCACAGCACGTTCGGCAGCAGCTTCCGCCTCCAGCAGCCCACCGGCTGTGGTGGTCTGTCCGGCACCCAAGGTCAAGGCTTGGCTCGGGTCCTCTGCCCCTATCAAGGACAGATAGGCTTCAGGCAACGCTCCTTGCAGGGGAGTTGGAACGCCAAACACACTCAAGAAACAGCTGAACGCGACAAAGACAAAGGCCGCAGCCAAACCTGCAGTCAGCAACTTGGACTTAGAAGACTTTCTTGCCGCGCGGACATCGGTCACATGGACCGGGTTCACATTCTCCATCAGGGAGGAACGCTCAGCAGCCTCAATAAGGTTCAAGTGAATCATACTTCCTCCATAAGGTTCAAGGCCGCGCCGATAGCACCAGCACAGCTAAGAACCGCAGCAGAGTCTTCTTCTTCCACCGGAAGTCTTAGACTGGAGAAGGAGTCCATCAAAACAATCTGGTATTCAGGAAGAACACCCTGCAGACTCTTCATAAACAAGGGATCCGTCGCCAGTTCGCCACATAGGTGTATTTGCTTGACATCAAAAGAAACGTCATCTTCTTTGGCAAAATCAATCTGTTCACGAATGCCGTTGGCCAGGAATCCGTACGCCTCTTCAGCGGACTTGTTCACAAGGGAAAGGGTTGAAACACAACGCAAATCCTGGAGTCGATCCTTGGAAATCCACATCATTGTAACGCCAGCGAAATCAGCCTTGATTACACATTCCAGTCCGTCAATATGGTCTGCGGCATCCATCAGGTTTAGTAACGAGAGTACATCCACTTCCATAGTCTTAGGCGCTAACGCCTTGTTGCGGAAGCCTTTACGAACGCCATCCACCCATTCTCGACGAACCGCAATCAACAGAACGGTTTCGCCAACGGTAGCATCACCGCACAGGACTTGATAGTCCATGATATAGGAGCCCTTTTCGGCGTTGGTAATGAGCCCCAAATACCATTCCAGGTAATCTTCACGATTGGCGCATGCCTCAACCGGGACAAACACCTGTCTGATGATAGATCGGAAAGCCGGGATAGACAAGGACACAGCCTCCACAGATTCTTGCTGGATTGATTCCAACCAAGCCTGGAGGACCGTTTCAAAAGTGTAAACATCGTCCAGAGGACTGGTGCCAGTCTGGAGAATCGCCGTGCGCAAAACACGCTTCTCAGCGGAGTCTACCAGAGCCACTTTTAGGGAAGCATCCCCGACCTCAATACCTAGATAAATCTTCGTATCACTCATATACTCAACGACTTATGAAAATGTACACCCTAAAACTAATCAAAAATCACCCCCTGTAGGAGGCCTTCCAGTTTTTTCTTGCCGATTCCGGGCACTTTTTGCAAATCCTGAGGGCCCGAAAAGGGGCCGTTTTGGGCGCGAAACGCCAAAATTTTTTCGGCAAGCTTGGGACCTACCCCCTTCAGGGCGCACAGTTCCTCTACCCCGGCAGAATTGACATGTATGGGCAAATTCGGCTTTTTTTGTTTGTTTTTAGCATTTTTTTGTTTTTTAGTCTTATGTTCGGGAGAATCAGTCATTGTTACTTTGTCTGTAACCTCGTCGGATTTGGATCCGGACTTTTTCGTGAAATTTTCCCTTTCGACAACATATTCCAAATTGGAGTATTCTTCCACCTGCCCGATGGCGGGTACACCCCAGGGTAAATAGCGGAAAACCAGCCCAAGTACCAAAAAGACCAGGGCCATACGGAGGATCTGTTTTTCGGGAGCGTTCATCAGAAGCACCTACGGACTACGCAGGGGCTCCTTAAATCGTCCGTCTGGCAGCCCCTGCTTTTTTTGTTCATGTAGCAAGGCTTCGACGGCATTCGCGTCAGAAGGCACATCCACGGAGATGCTCTCATAGGGGCTCTGGACCATACGGATAGGGCGAATACCCATAATCCGCATCTGCTCCAAGGAGCGCTCCAGTTCAAGCTTACTCTGGGACAAAGAAGTAAATTCATCGCGGGACTTGCGGGAATAGGCATAGATTCCCTGGTGCTGGAACCACCGGCCAGCTTCGCCTGCAGGAATTTCCCGGCGAAAATCGACGGCAAAACCGTCCTTGACCAAGACCTTCACCACCGTCTTCAGGGGAACGTCTTCCGGCTTAAGCGGGCAAGCCACCGTCACCCAGCAGTCTGGGTTTTCAGCAAGAGTCCGGGCGACATCCCACAAGACCGAAGGCTCTACCAAGGGTTCGTCACCCTGCAGGTTCACCACCAGGTCAAGGTCCAGGGCGCGGGCGGCCTCTGCCACCCGGTCAGAACCGGTAGCCGCCTCCCCCGTCAGCAAAAATTCGAACCCGGCACGGGAAACCACCTCGGCAATCTCGTCACTGTCGGTAGCACAGACAATGCGGTCAAAGCATTCCGCAAGGGCCGCTCGCTCCAGGGTGCGAACAATCATCTCCTTACCGCACAGCTTGAAAAGCGGCTTCCCGGGAAACCGGGAAGACCCCATGCGGGCAGGAACAATGCAGGAGACAGGAGACATAGTCCAGGCAAAGGAGGCTTCTAGCCGCCAATGACCTTGGGAATGGCGAAGTGGTCGTTTTCCACTGCCGGCGCATTTGCAAAAGCCTGCTCCAGGGTGAAGCCCTGTACAGGTACGTCTTCGCGAAGAACCGTCTCGCCGGTTTCGACGGCGGTCATAGGTTCTACATTGGAAAGGTCCAGAGCCTTCAACGCTTCCAGATGATTGAGCATCTTGTCCAGGTGGCCCTTGACGGCAGGAATTTCCTCTTCGGAAATGCTCAGGCGGGACAATTTTGCCAATTTCAGGACTTCATCGTTTTCAAGCATAGGACTCTCCAATCTTTACGAGGGGAAATATAGAAAAATTTGGAGTAAAAGGCAAATGAGTTATGAGTTGTGAGTTATGAGTTATGAGTTGTGAGTTATGGGTTGTGAGTGGTGAGTGGTGAGTTGTGGGTTGTGGGTTGTGAGGTGTGAGGTTCGAGGATGACAACTCTTGAGA
>CALATK010000237.1 GCA_937891805.1 uncultured Fibrobacter sp.
ACCCGCAGCGACACCTGCAAAACCGGTCGCACCTGCCCCCGTGGTCGAGCCTACTCCAACTCCTGTCCCCAAGCCTGCTCCTAAACCCGAGACCAAGATTCCTGACGGAGCTCCCTACTGGACATTGCAGCTGGGGGCCTTCGGTGTGGAGGCCAACGCAAAGCTTTTGGCGGAAAACATGCAAAAGCAGGGGCTCGAAAGCCGAATCGAGACCCGAATCGGCGAAACCCGCACACTGTTCCTGGTCCAGACCGGAAAATTCCCGACCAGAGAGGCCGCTATGGACTTCGGGGCCCAAAAACTCGCCCCATTGAAGATGGATTTCCAGGCGGTCCAGAAAAAATGATTTTCTCGCAAAAAAACGCATTTTTTGGGAATTTCCCTTACAAAACACCCCAAAGTGTTCTATATTTGGGCTAACACCCTCGCCGGGGTGGTGAAATTGGTAGACGCGCCGGACTCAAAATCCGGTACTCGCGAGAGTGTGAGGGTTCGATTCCCTCCCCCGGCATAAAAGGAATGGAATTAAGAGGTCAGAATGGCAAAGTGGTGGAAAGTTGTGTCGATGATACTGTTAGCGGGCTCTATGGCCTTCGCTCAGTTTGACGATGACGAGTCCAGCGATGCCAGCGACGAATCCAGCTATTCCGCCGACGAAGAATCCGATGATTCCGTCGGCAGCGCTACCGCAAGCGGCGACCAGTGGGAAGGTTTCAAGTACGAAGAAATGGGACTTACCCAGTGGGAATTCCAGCAGGCAAAAGAAGAAGGTATTTCCCGCGAAAAACTGACACACCTGGTTGAACTGGGCGTGCGCCTTTCCGAATACCTGCAGCGCCCCTGGGAAAAGCTCGGCGTTTCCGAAGATCAATGGCTGGACGAACGCTCTGCTGGCATGGAAGATGCCGACATTGACCGTTCTTACCGCAACCGTTCTGGCGATCAGGCCTACGCCTACGTATCTCTGTTCCTCCCCAGCTTCTACCAGTGGAAGACCGACAAGACCATGAAGGCCATCTGGATGGATGCCCTTTGGGTCGCTGGCGTAGGCGCTACTGTCTATATGGCAGTAGATGGAAGTTCCAACTGGTTCTACTTCTTGATTCCCGTTGTGGGCGCTCACATCTGGTCCTTTGCCGATGCCTTCTTCGACACCCAGTGGGACAGCAACCCCGACGCCAACAGGTTCAGTTTCGGCATTCTCCCCACACCGGACAAGGGTGTGGCCGGCGCCCTCCTGATGAAGTTCTAAGCGCATCATGCAGCTGGAATTACTCAAAAGCAAAATCCATCGAGCCACCGTTACCGATGCGAACCTCAACTACGAGGGTTCCATCACTATTGCCCGTGACCTGATGGACGCCGCGAACATCCTCCCCTACGAAAAAGTGGGCGTGCTGGATGTGAACAACGGAAACCGTCTGGACACCTACGTGATTGAAGGCCCTGCAGGTTCTGGCGTCATCTGCCTGAACGGTGCGGCGGCCCGCCTGGTGCAACCCGGAGACCTGGTGATTATCGTTGCCTACGCCACCATGAGCGAAGTCGAAGCCAAGACGTGGAAGCCCACCGTGATCCACGTGAACGGCAAGAACGAAATCGTGTAGCACCTGCGGTGCAGTTATTAGTTACTAGTTATTAGTTACTAGAAGCACTCTTAAAAGACTTCCTAGAAACTCGGAACTTAGAACTAGTAACTCTTTTTTTCTAATTGCTATATTCACAATATGCGGTGGATCATTTCTTTGATATGTATGGCATCAATATGCCTAGCAGGGAAACCTGCAGAAACTGATTCTTCCGCAATTGTCACGGCAAAGCCCGACACCGTTGTCAAGCCGACAGTTGAACCTGCAGCCGACACGATCTACGACACGGTTTACGTAAGCACGGCTAGCGGCATTCCCTGGAACAACGAATACTTTGATCCGAACCGCCTGCTGCGGCACGAAACCTTCGATCCGGCCCTGAGTGTGGCCTACACCTATTCGGTGAGTTTTATAGGCGGAAGTTTCGGCACATTTGCCCAGCAAAGCTACCTCGCCCACCTGGCCTATGAATTTTCGCCGGAACTTCACTTGTATGCCGATTTAGGTTTGTGGATGCCGCTGTATGCAAATTTTCGCACCGGCACACCGATTGCCAAAGAAGACGTACAGCAGGGAAACGTTCAGTTCGTGATGCCCGGAGTGGAACTAGAATACAAGCCCACCAACAACACCACATTCCGGCTAATGCTTATCAACGAAAACGATGCAGCCAAGGCCTACGGCCCATGGCGTTACCACTACGGGCGTTGTCGTGTCTGGAGCGACCCGTATTACTGTAGATAAGCCACGCACGCACTAAGATTATTCTAAATTTGGGATAATGTTTTTTCGCACTCATTTTTCTTTCTTTGCGGTGGTTGCAGTCGTTGTTACCTCGTTATGCCTATGCGGCTGCAAAGAAGAAAAAGTCGTAGAAGAAAAACAACCCGTCCGCCACTACAAGGGCGACATCGAAGTTTTGAACAGTTGCGGTATGCAAGGTGCTGCCGCCAAGATGCGGGCCTATCTGCGGGAAAACGGCTTTGACGTGGTGAGCTACCGCAACGACCGCCTGCAGAATTACGACGAGACCATCCTGGTGCTCCGCAACCCCGAGTGGGAAGGCGCAAAGGCCCTCGCCAAAGCTCTCAAGACAGAAAACGTGATGACCGTCTTTAGCAAGCGGGCCGTAGTGGACGCCTCTGTCTATATCGGAAAAGATTTTGAACAAATAATAAAACCCGACCAGGGAGAAACAGATGACAACTAAGAAGCAAGAACTTCCAGAGTCCGTGAAAATCGGTGCCAGCATTTTATTCGAGCTGCGCGCCCAGAACGTGCAGCTGATTGACCTGCGGGGCATCAAGGACGTTACCGACTTTTTCCTTGTAGCTACCTGCGAAAGCGAAGCCCAGATGCAGGCGATTCTGAACGAACTCCGCAAGGAATTCAAGGCGAACAAGCTCCCCTCCGTGGGCGTGGAATACAAGGAAGGCGTACGCTGGGCCGTGTTCGATGCGGGCCTCGACCTGATGGTCCACTTGTTCGAAGAAGAAAAGCGTAACGAGATTTCACTGGACCGTCTGTACGCCGACGGAACTATCGTGGAACTCGACGAAAATGACTTTGTAAAGACCACCGACAAGAAGGCCGACGACAATGAACTCGTTTGAGCAAAAAATCGCAGAAGCGCTCGCCGCCACAGGATCCTTCGAGAAGGAAGCCGCCCTCAAGCTTATCTCCGTGCCGCCTGACACCAGCCACGGCAATTTCACCATTCCGTGTTTCTCGCTCGCGAAGGTTATGCGCAAGGCCCCGAAGATGATTGCCGAAGACCTGGCCGCACAGGTGAAACTCCCCGCAGGCCTCTCGAAAGTGGAAGCCGTGAACGGCTACCTAAACTTCTTCATCGACCGCGGATTCCTCGCGAAGTCGACTCTGGTCGAAATTGCCGCCAAGGGTTTGGAATACGGTCATGCAGCCCCGAACGGGAAGGTCGTCTGCATCGACTTCAGCTCCCCGAACATCGGTAAGGAACTGGCCTTCCACCACCGGCGTTCGACGATGATTGGAAACTCCCTTTCCCGCATCTACAAGGCAGCGGGCTACAAGGTAGAACGCATTAACCACCTGGGTGACTGGGGTACCGCCTTCGGCAAGCTCATCGTGATGTACCTGAGCGAAAACCGCCCCACCGACGACGCCACGCTGGATAGCCTCACCGTGAAGGAACTGAACATCCTTTATGCAGCCTTCTCCAAGGCCAGCAAGCAAGAGCCTGGTCTCGAAGACGAAGCGCGTGCCGCATTTACCAAACTGGAACAGGGTGACGAATTCTACCGCAAGCTCTGGACCGCCTTCCGCGCCGCAACGCTGAAGGAACTCATGCGCATCTACGACATGATGGGCGTGGGCTTTGACCACTACACCGGCGAATCCTTCTTCGAAGACAAGATTCCGGCCATTCTCGACGAACTCCGCGAAAAGAACCTGATGGTCAAGAGCCAGGACCTGGACGTGGTGATGCTGGACGAATTCGACCTGAACCCCTGCCTTATCCGCAAGAGCGACGGTTCTACCTTGTACGCCACTCGCGACCTGGCCGCCGCCTGCTACCGCAAGAAGGAATACAACTTCGACAAGTGCCTCTACGTGGTGGACCTCGGACAGGCGCTCCACTTCAAGCAGGTGTTCCATGTGCTTAAGAAGATGGGCCGTGAATGGTACAAGGACATGTACCACATTCCGTTCGGCGTGATTCTGCAGCTGGTAGACGGCAAGTGGGAAAAGGGCAAGACCCGCACGGGTACCGCAAGCCTGCTGCGCGACGTGATTGAAGCCGCCCAGAAGAAGATTCTTGAATTCATCGACCAGAAGAATCCGGGCCTCGAGAACAAGGAACTCATCGCCCGCCTCGAAGGTGTCATCAAGGAGGAGTTTGTGCGCCTGCCCTATACCGAGGGTATCAAGATCCT
>CALATK010000238.1 GCA_937891805.1 uncultured Fibrobacter sp.
ATGAGCATGGCAGCGGTCTTGGGGGGCGTATCATACAGCTTCAGCTGGCCGGCGGTGCCGGGAGCAGCGGGAGCCTCCACAGGGGCAGGGGCAGCAGCGGGAGCAGGAGCGGCAGCAGGAGCAGCTTCGGCAGCGGGTGCCGGTGCGGCCTCAGCAGGGGCAGCAGCTGCGGGAGCGGCGGCTTCAGCAGCCGGGGCAGGAGCAGCAGCCGGTGCGGCGGCTTCGGTCTTTGCAGGAGCGGCAGCGGGGGCTGCGGCGGCAGGCTTTGCGGCATCGGCAGCAAAGGCAACGGCAGAAGCCAGCATGGTTGCCAGCAACAGATTCTTAATCTTCATAGTAATCCTCTCTATGTTTAAACTTCAACGTTCTAAAAATAGCACTTCCTTGTCCGATTTGCTCACTTTTTTTCAAAAAAAATCATTTTGTCCGCTTTTTTTATCCTTTTGTCGCTTTTTTGCTGATTATTGCGGCCTAAAAGAGCCGAAAACGCTCCATTTGGGCATGGAAATTTTATCTTGTAATATATGAACTGTAAGCCAGGCGTTGCGGGCTGGCGATTGAAGCCCGCTAGAAAGGGTAGGTGGCAACAGCGTGCCACCGAGGGGAAGGCTTTCCCCGTAACCCCTAACCCCTGGATCCTAACCCCTAACCCCTAAACTACTATGGCATTCAAATACGAAGCGACCGTGCAGCACGGCGAAGACAAGACTGAATACGTGAACCTCGGCAAGGACGGCATTTCTGTCGCCGAGTTCGAAGGCAAGAAGATTTTGAAGGTCGCCCCTGAGGCGCTGACCAAGATCGCCCAGGCGGCGTTCGAGGAAGTGAGCTTCAGACTCCGTCCGGCCCACACCCAGAAGGTGGCGAAGATTTTGCAGGATCCCGAGGCATCGGACAACGACAAGTTCGTGGCCCTCACGCTGTTGAAAAACGCCTGCGTGGCTGCCAAGGGAATTCTTCCGTTCTGTCAGGACACGGGAACGGCCATCTGCATTTGTCACAAGGGCCAGCAGGTTTGGACTGGTGCCGACGACGCGAAGGCGATTTCTGAAGGTATTTATAACGCCTACACGGGCAAGAACCTGCGTTATAGCCAGATTGCGCCCCTCACGATGTACGAGGAGAAGAATACGGCTTGCAACTTGCCCGCCCAGATAGACATCCACGCCGAAGAAGGGGCTGACCTCAAGTTCCTGTTCGTCGCCAAGGGCGGCGGCTCTGCCAACAAGACTTACTACTGGCCCATGACCAAGGCGCTCCTCAACCCCAAGTCCCTTGAAAAATTCATTGCAGACAAAGTAAAGACTCTGGGCACGGCGGCTTGCCCTCCGTACCACCTGGCCATTGTGATTGGTGGAACTTCTGCCGAAATGAACACTCACACCGTGAAGCTGGCCAGCTGCGGCTACCTGGACGACCTTCCGACTACGGGTTCCGAAGGCGGACGCATGTTCCGCGACCTGGAAATGGAAGAAAAGGTTCTGCACATCTGCCAGAAGACGGGCATCGGCGCCCAGTTCGGCGGCAAGTATTTCGTGCACGACGTGCGCGTAATCCGCTGCCCCCGCCATGCGGCAAGCTGCCCGGTATCTATTGGCGTAAGCTGCTCTGCAGACCGCAACATCAAGGCGAAGATTGACGAGAACGGCCTCTGGCTCGAAAAGATGGAACATCATCCGGAACAGTACCTGCCCAAGGGCGATGCCGTGAACATGGCCCCGGCGGTAGAAATCGACCTTGACCGCCCCATGAAGGACGTGCTTGCCGAACTCACCAAGTATCCGGTGAAGACCCGCCTGAACCTGAAGGGCACCATGATTGTGGCCCGCGACATGGCGCACGCCAAGATTGCCGAAATCTTCGACAAGCAGGAAAAGGGCGAGGCCCTCTCCGATATCGAGAAGACCGTGCTCGAAGTGGTGAGCAACCACCCGATTTACTACGCCGGCCCTGCCAAGACTCCGGAAGGCATGCCCACCGGAAGCTTCGGCCCCACGACCGCAGGCCGCATGGACCCCTACGTGATGCGCTTCCAGAGCAAGGGTGCTTCCATGATTATGGTGGCGAAGGGCAACCGCAGCCAGGACGTGACCGACGCCTGCCACAAGTACGGCGGCTTCTACCTGGGCTCCATCGGCGGCCCGGCGGCTATCCTTGCCGAGCAGAACATTTTGAGCAACGACATCGTGGCCTTCCCGGAACTGGGCATGGAGGCCATAAGGAAGATTACCATCAAGGACTTCCCGGCGTTCATCCTCGTCGATGACAAGGGCAACGATTTCTTTAAGGATCTTCTCTAAGGACTTGCTCTAATCCCGAATTGTCATCCTGAGCGGATCATGGAGCCCTGGAGCGTAGCGATAGGGCGATAGGGGAAGTCGAAGGATCTAGAAAATCCCGTCGGAATAACCGGCGGGTTGCTTTTTTTGGAATGAATTGCTCGGAATTCTGCAGGAAATCACTTTATCCGTGATAAAATGCATAGTTTTTTTTACAATTGGTTGTGCGGAAAGCCCTCAAATATTATATTTATACTACACTCTTGTCGCTTATGGCTACATAAGGGGGAGATATGCTTAGAAAAAGTGTCTTGGGATTTGCGATTTTGGCGGCAGGGCTTCTGGTTTGGTCTTGCGGTGACGGTTCGGTGGATTCGTTGACCGATTCCGAACTCTTGATGATCAGCCGTTTCCCGAGTACCATCGACTACGACATGCTGGACAGCATTGTCGAAGCCTGTAAAAAGGACGCCGCCTGTTGGGAAAAGGCCAAGAAGACTGGCGAGATTTACAAGGGCGACTACACCGAGGTAATCAGGGATTCGTCTGGAAACATTGTCGTGGTGGAAGGGGATTCCGCCTACGTCTGGAAAGACGGCAAGAAACTCCCGGTTTTCAATTTCTCCTCCAACAGTAATGACGATGACGACGATGACGTGACCAGCAGCGGAAGTACTGCTACCTCGGGCAGCTCCAGCAAGCGGAGCAGTGCCAGCGGCTACGATGTGGATGAATATACCGACGGCGGCGATGGCCCCGACAGCAATGGCTCTGGCTCGGGCGGCACTTCTGTGGCACACGACCGCAGCAGCAGTTCCAAGAAGTCTACTAGTAGCAGTTCCGTGGACTTGAGCTTTTTGAACAGCAGTTCCAGCATAAAGGTGCTCAGCAGTTCTACGATTATCCGTAGTAGCAGTTCCAAGAAGGTGGCTAGCAGCAGTTCAGTGGACTTGAGTTTCTTGAGCAGTAGCAGTTCTAGCTTGGGAGTGGCGAGCAGTTCTTCCATCAAGAACGAGCGCAGCAGCAGTTCGAAGATTGTCATTAATCAGAGTTCTGTGTCACAGAGCAGCAGTTCTCAGCAAGAAGTGCATCTGAGTAGCAGTTCCATAACGCAGCATGGCGGTGGCGGAGGTGGGACCGGAATGACTTGTGATGAAGGCTCTTTGTCGGGGTCGTGTACGGTTAGTGAAAATCCCGGTTACAGAAATGAAACGGTCACATATACGTTCAGGCCAGACGGAAATAACACGTGTACGGCTTATGGCGAGGTTGAATGGAATGTGACTAATCCAGAAGATGGTGCTTCAGTGACTCATTGGGCAGACCCGACATCTTCTAGTCGCTCTTCGTTCTCTTTTGATGTAAAGTATTCCTCTATTGGCGATAAAAAGTCGGTGATTTTCTCCATGGGAGGTCAGAACAAACAGTGCGATGCGGTAACTATCAAGCGCCGGTGTGAGTCCAATACGTACACCTGTAGCACTGCGCTTACGAGTGCGACGAACAACATGTGGAAAAATGACGTTACATACAAGTGGACCTTCTCTCAAGGCGCAAGCAATTGCCTAGATGTCTCTTCTGTGAACTGGAATGGTTCTGGCTTGACGATAAATGGAAATACGGCGACCAAAAAATACCCGAAGGGAACGACGACTCCGGTCAATGAATCTGTTTCGCTGACTGTAGTTGACGAACTTGGTTCGCATACGGTCAATTGTACCCCCAATGCTACAGCCGAGTATGTACCGGATGTGGTCCCCTCCTTCAATGTGTCCAATATGACCATGCCCGTAAACTATGCGACGGTTAAGGTGACTCCGACATCTGTTGCTGGATGCTCTTATAGCGAAGGAAACAAGTGCTCTTACAGTCTTGAAGATGAGAATGGTACCGTTGTTGCTTCGGCTAGCGGTGGATATGTCAGCGGTGCTTTGAACTCGTTTAGCGGCGAGTCCAATGAAGTAACCGTGAACTATACGTTGACTTTGACGAACTATATAGGCTCGTCGGAACCCAAGACGTTCAGCATTACCTACGTGACGCCAACTCCAATGGATGCTTCGACGACTTCTACTTCGTATGCTCCTGCTAATGCATATAGTGTTTCCACAGCAGCTTCAATAGGTGAGAACAAGTTCAAGTGCGTGACGAGTTCGGCTCCGAATGATGGCTTGGTAATTGGGTATTTCAATGGAACGGAATACAAGGCTTACCCAGGCCAGTGGGGATCAAATAGTGGATATGCTGTTTCTGCAAGCAGCACCTATACATTTGTCATTTTCAATGACGCACCTTCCAATATTCAGTGCTATCTATCTTGGTGATGGCGTAAGTAACTAAAGAAACACCCCCGATGCCCTATCGGGGGTAATTTTTATACCAAACATGCAAAAAAGTGGTGTTTTTATCACCGAAATGTATCCAAATTGAAACATTCCGTTTTGAAATAAAGGATTTATAAATTATATTTAACATAGTGTGTGCCGCATTGTCGAGGGGACCTTGCGGATTTGGGCCTTGCCCAGGAGACTGTGTATGTGGGTGTTAAAGAAAAGTTTACTTGGACTGGCCCTGGTGGTCGGGGCCGTCTGTTCGTCCTTTGCCGGCGAACCGACCTATAGTGTGGACGTGTACCCGTTCACGTTCGGACTTTCGGATACAACCCAGGAACTGGAACACTGGAACCGCTTGATGAAGTACAAGCTGTTCGCCACGGGGTTGAATGATGGTACGGGCATTGAGTTTATAGGCCAAAGCATCTTTATTACCGATAGCGTAGGTTATGTGGGGAGTGCCAAGGGAAACTTCAAGATGGGCGGGAACACGAACCATGCCATTGGCGGCCCGATTCTATTTGGAGGTAGTTTTTTAAATGGAGATGGCCAGGACTCAATTTTGACCGGTCCTACCCGCTTTAAAGGGGGGTTCAATCCTAGTTCTAATGGAAGTGGTTCAAACTACTTTGCGGGAAATTATTGCTTTGATGGCGGTTACAATGGGAATACTAATGCTGGTATAACAAAGGGAAATGGTTCTATTCTGGATGCTGCTGCGTGCGCTTCTACGGATTTGGTCTATGCTGTTGACGAAGATTTGGATGTCCCTACTCCTGATTTTAGTTCCCCTGCGCTTCATAGAATAAATGCCATTAGCGGTGATGGAGTAAAATACATTCATGTCGAGCCGAATCCCGACGGGGATTCGAGTTCGTACAATATTGTAATCCCCTCTATTACCTTTAACAACAATACTAAAATTCATGTCGTTATGCCCCCAGGCGGTCGTTTGACCAAAATTTTTGTGGAAGGGAGTATATCGAATTTTGGGTCCACGGCTAACCAGGAAATTGTTGTAGTGTATGCAAAGGGTGGGACATGGAATGGAACGGCTTGGACCGGCTTTACGGACTCTCCGCTGACAAATTCTGATTATGCTGGAAACCTATTGTTCTACACGCCCAACAATCTTTCTATGGGGGCTTCACAGAAAACGATGCAGGGAACTTACATCTGTGGAGGAAATATCCAGTTTGCCCAGAATACGTCTTTTGCAGGGCAACTTTTGGCAAAGACCATAAAAATAAACGCCTTCTTTGCGGCCAAGGACTTCAAGTATGTTCCCTTCAACCCACCCCAAATCGGTCTAGACATGGCCGTTAACCAGCAACTTTCCGAGGCTGATGTGAAGGTGGCTGGCTACTCCGGTAGCACCTTGGATATTAAGCTGACCAAGACCCCCACGACAGACGTGACGTTTAACTACTGCTTCGCTTTTAACGGCACCGACGATAATGGTTCTACGTTGGCCAAACTCAACGACGTGTGTACTACCAGTGGCCAGGATGGTTGCTCGGGCTACATCAATCTGCCTATTTGCGGAACCGATACATCTTCAGCTCGAATTCTTAAGGGGGAAAAGACCACGGAAACCCCCATCAAGATATGGATTAACGATGACGCTCTCATGGAGCAGCGTGAATTTTTCTCTTTGAAAATATTTAACCTGACTGGAGGCGTGTTCAGCGATAATTCCCGCGAATGGCCAGTGTCCATGCAGATTCTCGATGATGATACCGGGACTCCCTGCGATATAGAAAGTGCGAACAATAGTGTCACCATTCCAGAAGACGCCTCTATCGTCCTTAATGGTGCGTTCCCCGCGCAATGTTCAGATGGCACGGGTACGGCCTTCAATGTGATTATTACGGCTCTTCCCGGCAAGGGCTCGCTGACCTATCAGGGCAAGGCTGTCTCGGTGAGCCAGTCTATTCCTAGCAGTGGTCTGGGAGATTTGAAGTTTATTCCAGCCTTGAATCAGAACGGCTCTCCTTATACGACCGTCAAGTTCAAGGTCAACGACCCAGTGGAAAGCAGGACTACGGATGCTTATACCCTCACAATCAACGTGACTCCGGCGAATGATGCTCCCATTGCCACGGGTTGCGACAAAACTCTTGACGAGGGCGTAGCGAAGACTACTCCTGTTTGCACGGTAACGGCATCAGATGTGGATGCGACTACTAAGGCTGCGGGCGAAAAGTACACCTTGACTTACAGCATCATTTATGGGAACGATGGTGATGCTCTGGATGTCAATGGGGATGCCCCATTCGCCATCAATCCGACTACGGGTGCTATTACTGTCAATGGCGTTTTGGACCACGAACGAATTAGTTTTTATCCCTTGTTGGTGCAGGTTACTGACGGCGCTGCCAAAACAGTGGTTTCTGTCAATGTTACCATCAAAGACGTGAACGAAGCCCCTGTTGCTCTCAACTGTACGGGCACAGTTGCTGAAGATGCTCTTCTCAACACCTATACGGGGTGCTGGATTAACGCCAGTGACCCCGAAGGGACGACTCTGAAGTACGAGATTACCGGTGGAACGGGCAAGGAAAAGTTCTCTATTAATGCCGAAGGAAACATCTTTACAGCGGCGGCCCTGGATTACGAAACCCAGAGTTCCTACACCCTGACCATTACGGTCAAGGATAAAAATGGAGCTTCCGGCTACAAGTCGACAACAGCGACGGCTACGATTACTGTTACCGACGTGAACGAACCGCCTGCTGCTCCTGCCGATACCTGCTGGATAAAGGAAAATACCAAGACGCCGTTCTACAAGAAGGATGGGACTACCACCAAGACTTGTTCCGTGGCAGGCTCTGACCCAGAGGGCAAGTCCTTGACTTATTCCATAACTGCGGGTAACACGAATACGACATTTGCGGTCAATTCATCTTCTGGCGTGGTAACGGCAAGCAAGGCCCCTGACTTTGAAACTACGCCGGAGTTCCCCTTGGTTATTAGCGTCTCTGATGGAGTAAATGAACCCATTAAGACGCTGGCCCTTATCAAGGTTATTGATGTGAACGAGGCTCCCACAGCCAAGAATACCTCTTGTACGATTGCCGAAAATTCTCCAATCAACTTGGTAACGCCTTGCTGGATTGAGGCAAGTGACCAGGATGGCGACGCGCTGACCTATAGTATTACCAGCGCGACACAGAATGGTGCGGACTATTTCAGGGTTGATGAGCACGGCAATATCGTGGTGAAGGCTCTCATTGACTACGATGCCCTAAGTTCTGATAAGTTCTTTGTCCTTACGGTTACGGTTTCCGATGGCCGTGGCAAGACGAAAACGGCCACAGCCACGGTGAATATCACCGATGAAAATGAGGCTCCTTCCGTTACCCAGGATACCTGCTGGATAAAGGAAAATACCAAGACCCCGTTCTATCAGAAGAACAAGACCACCACCAAGACTTGTAAAGTTACCGGCACAGATCCGGAAGGCAAGACCTTGAGCTATTCCATTTCGGCGGGTAATGCGAATTCAACATTTGCGATCAGTTCTTCTGGTGTGATTACGGCCAGCAAGGCTCCTAACTTCGAAGATGTTTCTGACTACACTCTGGTCATTGATGTCTCCGATGGGACGAATTCGACCAAGACGGCTGTTTTGGTCCATGTCATTGATGTGAACGAACGGCCTACGGCTGAGGTGGAGACCAATCCGTCTGAGGTTCCGGAGAATTCTTCTGTCAATACTTATGTAACATGGGTGAATGCATCCGATATTGAAGATGGCCTGAAACTGACATACAGTATTGTTGCCGGCAACGAAGATGGCGCCTTTACCATAAAGTCTTCCGGAGTTGGCCAAAACGATGACGGCGAAATCCGCGTGGCTAAGGATATCATAGACTTTGAAACCAAGTCTTCTTACTCGCTAACAATTCGCGTGTGCGATCTGGGAACTCCTGGCACAGCTGCCGATACCCTGTGTGTTGATGTGGTTGCGAATATCACGGTGAAGGACGGCAATGAGAAGCCCACAATCACGGGAATTCCCGACCAGGTCATTGACGAACATACTCCGGTGGGAACTCCGGTGGGAACGGTTACGGGAACAGATCCCGAAGATGGTGACCTGACGTTCAGCTTTGCCGGCGGAAACAACGGTCAGGCATTCGCCATCGACCCGACCACTGGTGTAATTACGGTGGCCAGGGACATTGATTTCGAAGCACTGACCGATACGGTGTTCAAGATAAAGGTTCTTGTTGTAGATAACGGCGGCCTCCGCGATGAGACCTTTGTCAATATTGCCATCCGTGACATCAACGAAGGTGCCGAAATCGACGACGCCACTATGACCGTGGCCGAAAACCAGCCCAAGGGGACTCCGGTTGGAACCTTGGAACTTTATGACCAGGATACAAAGAACGAGAACCGCCAGAATAAATTCCAGGCCATCGGTGGTGACAAGGATTTGTTTACCATCGATGCGACTACAGGTGAGATAAAGACCAACGCTGTATTCGATTACGAAGCCAAGACTTCTTACAGCTTGGTGGTGCGCGTGTATGACCAGGACGGCAATGCCGACACGGCTACCGTTACCATCAATATTGCAGACGTCAAGGAATCGTCTAACATTCAGGTGACCTACGCCGAAACGGGTAGTGGAGCCTGGAGCCAGACCAATCCGGTGGGAACCCTGTATATCAACGAGAACAGCATGCTTCTCCAGTGGACCGCCGATGGCAAGCCTATGCCCGACACCCTGCTGGAAAATCTCCACGAGGGTTACAATGTGGTGACGCTGACCTACACGGACCCCACCAAGAACAAGG
>CALATK010000239.1 GCA_937891805.1 uncultured Fibrobacter sp.
CCGGTTTCCGCGCCAAGAAGCCCTGGTTCGACAAGGGAATCGACGTGTACGAAGACAGCCTGCGTGGGCCTATCCTCGCCTACGTCTCCTTCAAGAACCGGGACCGGAATGGCCGCGCCCACTTCGACATCGCCCTAAGTGACACCAGCAAGAACGAACATTTCTTGACCCACCTGGCCAACGCAGTGTTTCCCGCCTTCGACCCCAACGGTAAATTCGTGGTCTTTGCCCGCCGCGATGGAGAAAGCACCCGATTCGTGTTGAGCAAGGTTCCTTTCAACGCAGACTTCGGCGAACTCTCTGCCGAAGACCCCGTAGATCTTTACGTTCCCGACAGCAAGCTCCGCTACTTCAACATCTACAGTCCGAAGGTGAGCCCCGACGGCAAGCGAATTCTCTTCGGATTCTTTGACGACGTGCACCGGGGACTTGCCATCATCGACAGTGACGGAAAGAATTTCAAGACCGTTAGCGACGCCCTCTTTGACGAACGGGACGGCAACTGGCTCTCCAACGAAAAGATTGTATTTGCCAGCAACCGGAACGGCATTTTCAACCTGATAGAAAAGGACCTCGCCACCGGAGCGGAGCGGCCCCTTACCAACGTAGTGGGTGGCGCCTTCACCCCAGCCCTCGGGCACGACACGCTGTACTTTACGCAATACGACCAGGACGGTTTTTCCCTTTATAAGTTGCCCTACCGCGATGCGGGTCCGGATAGCGTGACCGTTGACAGTATCGTCGTGACCTATCGGGACTCTACCGTCACCGTGCCGGACACCCTCTGGCGCGCGTGCCCGCCTGAAGATAGCCTGTGCACGCCAGAAGCGGTCCTTGCCGAACGGGACAGCTCCTTCCAGATTGAAATGCGGGACACCCTGAAGGTCAAGGTGGCGGCAAGTTCCCTGACCGGCGCTCAAATTGCACAGTCGCCGACCGGCGCACAAGCCGCCGACTCCGCGCAAAAAACACCCGCCCCCATCGTGCTGCGCGGAAGCCCCCTGAGGCCCGAAAAGAAGTTCACCCCTCTGGAGTCGCGGGAATTGGCCGGAGGCGAACAGAACTACCATCCCATCCCCTTTATACCGCTGTTCGTGCCGCTCCTGAGTTTCAACGAGAACGCCCCGGACCTGACCGTATTCGGCGAAGGCCAACGCAAGGCTAAGCTCGGGCTCTTGGCGATCCTTAGCGATCCTCTCAAGAAAAACGTCGTGCAGCTGGGGCTACTGCTTGAGCTGGGCAAGGGCATCGACTACATCAATGCCGACGGCCTGAATCCCGAACAAGAAAAAGAATTCTTTGTAAGCTGGTTCAACAGGAGCACGCCTCTTGACCTTGGAATCAACTACAGCTACGCCAACTACACCAGCAGGGATACCGTCCGCTACGAAGACGTGCGCGCCCACGGCGGAGACTCCCTCGGGTTCAACCACTACGCCATTTCCCAGCAGGCCGTGGCGGGCATGGCGGGCTACAGTCTGTTCAAGTCCATCGACACCTTGCAGGTGGCCCTGGGCTACGACTGGGCGGATTTCAACCTGTACGAAGACGATTTCTCCTGGACTTACCACAAGCGGATAAGCGCCCTCGCCACCTTCGGACTGTACGGCGACCACGAAGGCGAAGACGGTTCGGGAATCAGCGGCCAGGGAAACGGCGCCGTCATCTCTTACCAGTATTCCAACAGCGACCTGTACAGGCCGGGCACCTTCGCCGAAAGTTTCTACGTCACCGAAAGCGGCTCCATCAAGCCCCGTTACAGGAATTTCAACATCCACCAGGTGGACCTGAACCTTTACGGGTCTGTCCAGAGCCCCCTAACGGGCGCACGGCTTGCCGCAGGGGGCAAGCTGGGCGGAATCTTCAACTGGAGTACCGACGCCAAGGAAGACACCCTGGATTCCTATTACTACAACGCCGTATTCCTGGAAGGCTACCCCTACGTGCGTAGCAACGAAAGCTACACCCGCTCGGGCACCAAGACCGCCATAGCCGAAATCCACTACCTGTTCCCCGTCTATGACGACTGGCGCAAGCGCCTGTGGATTTTCAGCACAAGGGATCTGTACCTTGACGTGTTCGCTCAGGCGGGAGCCGCATGGAACGGCAAGTGGAACAACTCCGACAACTTCACCAAACACGGTTTCTGGGACCGCTCCGCAGGTTTTGGCATCAGGTGGTCCAACAAGCTCTTCGAAAGCATCCCGGTGGACATGTCCCTTACATTCGCCCGGGCCCTGGACCGCATCGGCGAAGAAGACGGAGATGGCTACAAGCTGAAACCCATCGACCTGCCCCTGATTCCCAAAAGGTTCGCACCCACCCGCATCCGCTTCAACTTGGGCATGGGATTCCTGAACAGCTGGCAGTAAGTCGTAGATATTCTTTTGCTAGTTACCGCAACTGGATTCGCTGCACCTTCCAGGAATTGCCGTCTTTGACTCGCAAAATATAGGGGCCAGCAGGCAAGTTTGCAAGCGAGACGCGTCCCGCCACGTTCTGAGCCTGATAAACCGGGCGGCCCTGCATGTCGAAAACCTGCAGAGACTTCACGCCGGACGTAGTCACAACACGGCCCACGATTGAAACGCCCAAACTGCGAGTATCAGAAGCCAACCGAATGGCAGAACTGTTCATGTTCTTGTAGACAAAGGTCGTGATTGAGTTTCCCGGAATACTATAGGAATCAGCTATATCGATAACCTTGCTCTTTTCACCGTTCTCTACGGATTGAACCGCCGTAACGAGTTCCCATTTTTCCTCTGCATGGCCCATCACAAGGACCTGGTCATACTGGATTACAGGGGCATCCAGGCTCACGGCCGAGGAACCTTCGTTAACGACCACCACCGTCACAGAATCCCGGCCGTATGCATCCCTAAAAGCAACGGCATAAAGGTCGGCAGCATCGGAAACTATAGCCGGAACCACATACCAGCCCGGATTCACGAATTTTGAATAATGGCGCAAGGCATGGTATTCGGGGCTAATGACAATCTGGTCTTCAGAGCAACTTCCCCAGCCCTTGGTGCAGACTCCAATCAACTGTCCCTTGCCTTCGCCCCAGAACAGTTCCCAGGCAATATATCCGGCAATTCCGCCCGAAGTACATCCCACCTGGATAATGTGGGCAAGACCCGTCATATATTCTTCCTTGCCGTTTTCTTCCATGCTGCAGAATTCTGTCATGATGATTGGCTTGGTGGAAGAAAGATACTTGGTCATAATGCCATCCATAGGACTACGGAAGTTCTCCGGATTGTTGTAGTTTTCCAGGGAATTGTCATGGCCATTCCCAGCATGGTACAGGTGATAGGCGTAACCATCCAGTTTATTGCCATCCAGGGCATTCATGTATTTCTGGAAATTGTCGTAACCGATGCCAAGGGGTTCAGGTCCCAAAATCTTGGGCGGATTTGCTATGGACTTCAAGGAATCGTAAACCGCATTCAATGCCTGGGCGTAACCCGCCACCGAACCCGATTCTGTAGGGTCGAACAGGGTTTCGTGGTAATCGGCAAACATGTCCGGTTCGTTCTGCAAACTGATGTAGTCAATAGGGATGCCTGCGGCACGATAAGCCAGGTAACTCTGTTTCCACCAACTAGCAAAATCACTATAGACATATTTGCCATAAGGGTCCGTATTCGAAGGTTTAAGCGTTGCCTTTGACTTATCTCCAGCAGCAGCGCTTCCCTCCAAACTATTGCTGGGCTTCAGGTTTGCGGGGGCAGACCAGCTGGACATCTCGATTTTCAGTTTATCTCCCTGACGGTTCTTGGCGGCCTTGACGATAGCCACGTCATCCTTGCTGACGCCTTCGGATAAATCCTGCGCCCAGTTTCCCATACGCAAAAGAGTAAGATTCAAGCCTGTAAAGGCGGTATCGTAAAAGGCCTCGCGGGTGGATTCCCCAAGAGCGGTAACCCACCCTTGGTAATAAACAGCACCCGCACCAAAACCCACCACCTGCTGTTCAGGATTATCCTTTTGTACCGTTATGGAGGCTCCCTGGGCGCACACGGCGGCTAGGACAGCAAGAGAAAAAAATTTACGAATCACCATAGATATCTCCTTTTACCCACCATCTATCCCGCTTAAAAATAAATCCTTTGCAAAATCAACACAGCTTTTTTTTTCAAAAACACCCAATTTCAGTTGTTTTTATTAAAAACAAGGCATTTTTCCCTCCAGAAGGCTAGAATTACTGCATTTTTGTACACCGTTTTTCAAAATGTCATGTTTTGACACGGCATTTTAGTTATATTAGTTCACACGGTGGAAATTTTAAAACAAAGTCGAAAAAAAAATTATATTAAGGGAATACAAACTAAATCAAGAGAAACACCATGAAAAAGATTATCGCCCTTCTGGCATTCGCCCTGTTCATTGTCGGTTGCGCAGGCACTCCCCAGGAACAATCCGCAAGCAAGATGATGAAGATGCAGAAAGAAAAGCAGGAACTGATGGATAAAGGCGTCACGGCCGGTCTCGGCGTCGGCGAATCCAAATCCGAACAGCTGGCCTATGACGAGGCCGACCTGAACGCCCGCACCGATGTGGCCCGTGCCGTGGAATCCAAGGTAGAAGCCTTTATCCGCAACTACCAAGAAGAAGTAGGTGACGAACTCACCCAGCACAAGGAAGAGGCCAAAAAGAACGTCATTTCCGATATGCAGAACGGCGTCAGCATAATCAAGATGGACATGGAAGTCACCGAAGCGGGAAAGTTCAAGGTCTACGCCATCGCCGCCATGGACCCCGAAGCCTTCAAGAAGGCCTTCGAAGCCGCTCTGACCGCCCAGAAAATCAATGTGGAACGCGCCCGTGCCACGAAAGGTTATGCCGATCTGGATAAAGCTGCCGCCGCCCTTGACCAATACAAGGCCAGCCAGAGGCAGTAGCCTACTCTAAACTAGACATTTTCCCCTGACCGCAGCACTCGGTGCCATGCGGTCTTTTTCATATACACGGGCATTTGCCATCACTTGCTCCATATTTTTTTATATTTGCCGCGCCCAAATAAGAAGAAGAGGGCGCCTCTAAAAATTGCTTTGATAAAAAGAATTTGAGCGAAACCGAGCGCAGGCAGGAACGAAAAGTGGTGAATACTGGAGGTCTTTACCACTTTGAGTGACGAAACTGCGCAAAGTGTTGCAGCCAAATTTTTGAAAATGAATTTTTAGAGGTGACCCGGAATATACTAGGAGTAAAAATGGCTTCTGAAAATGCAATTATCGAACGTGCCGAAATGTACCTGCGCAAATTGTCTTGCGGCATCAACCCCCTCACCGACGAAATCCTCCCCGAAGGGGACTCCTGTAAGCAGGAGCGAATCAGCAAGTGCCTTGCCTATGTGGCCTCCCTGTTGCAACAACAGCTGAACCACGAGCAGTTGGCGCCCGTAACCACACCCCGCAAGCCCGCACCCAAAGCTCCCAAGGCCCCCAGGCAGCCCCTTTCTATTGCTCCCGAATCTATCAGCAAGTACCGTTTCTTCGACTACCCCGTCTCGATTTCCCGCGTGGTCCGCAACATCAACGAACTTATCCCTGCAGGCGTGAACATGAACCACCTGCTCTACGCCGACGTGGCCAACTTCTTGGTTCAGCAGGGCATCCTTGCCCGGCAGATGACCGAAAACGGAACAGAAGCGAACCTGCCCACGGAGCTCGGCGAATCATACGGGTTCGAAAAGGGCGAATCGGACCTCCGGGGCCACCACAACATTTATACCCAATGCTGGGAAAAGGCCCAACAGTACGTGCTGGACAACCTCCAGAAATGTATCGACATCGCCAACGAGCGCTTTGCAAACCGCGGTTCCAACCATGCCGACGAAGACGATGCCGAAGAAGGAAACTTCCCTCGCAAGGCCCGTGAAAAATTCCACATTTCTGCAGAAGAACTGAATAGCTACCCCGCTGACGAAACTCCCATACCAGTAAGCGAGATTGCACGGCGTCTCAACGCCCTGATTGGCCCCAACACAGAACGTATTTACTACAAAGTAATCCGTGACTGGTACGTATCCGAAGGCTACCTGGAATTCAAGGAATCTCCCGACGGCAAGGGAGCGTTCCTCCCCACCGAAAAAGGCTCTCTCGCAGGGCTTATGGTAGAATCCCGTACCGGCAAGTTGGGCGAACTCTACGACGTGGTCATGTACGACTCCAAGGCCCAGCGTCTGTTCCTAGACCATATTACGAGCATTTAACAAATATTCCAACGCCCAGATATCTTCTGGCGCTATTAGATGTGGAACTCTTTTTCCACTTGTTCTAGTTCTTTGCCCCATTCGGCCAGAATTTTCTGTTTTAGTTTTTTGGCCAAAGAAGGGGCGCGTCCTTGGGTAGAGACGGTTACCGCTATATTTTCGCCAAAATCCATACGAGCAGGCACAATAAAGTCCCCATCAAGGTAGTCACAGGCGTTGTTCACCAGAATGCGGCGGGCCCGAGCATCATTACTCACCTGGGCGTTTACCGCCGGCTGGTCCGTACAGATAAACACCATAAAGATACCACGAAGGTCCAGTGGTTCGTATGGTCGATTTTTTATAGCTATGAGGTTTGAGGTATAAGGTCGGGCTTCGCCCTTTGAAGTAAGATTTTCGAATTCAGGGTCGAACTGCGGGGCCACTACGGTAATGCGTGCTCCCGTAGGCAAAAGAGTCTTGACCTTGCGGAAAGCAATACGGCCTCCACCGACCACAAGAACGTTACGGCCCTCTAGGTTCAGTTCGATGGAAAGAAGGTTCGAGGCTCGGGGTTCGAGGCTCGAGGTGCGAGGTTCAAAGGGCGAAGTCGAACCCAAGGTGCCTTGTGAGCTTGCAATTTGTGCATTGCGGACTCCTTCTACCACCATGTCGCCAAATTCTTTCCAATCGCCAAGGCAAGGTAAAAGGGTTATAGGGATCTGCGGGAATTCTACCTGCAAACGGGCCACCACACGGGGCACGTCATTTTTGGCGTGCTGCCCGTTCAAAAGCAAAAACGGCAAGAGCGTCACCGATTTCACATCTTCCCGAAGCAAGGTACGCAAGTCATTTTCCAGGTCCAAAAGGCTGGTACTCGCCACACGGGTACCGGGCAAGTCATGGTGCAACTTGTCCAGGATTTCCTCAAAGCCCTTATAGGCTCCCGGTAAAATGCAATGATGGGCGATAATCAGGATAGCTTTCACGAGTAATATTCCACAATTTTTTTCACGAGGGAGTCCATAGAGGTCTCGTCTGAGGTGACGGTTTCAAAGCCATGCTTACGGGCCGTAGCTTCGGTCAGACGGCCGATGCAGAAAGAGGTTCGAGGATTGAGGTTCGAGGCACGAGGTTCGGAGTACGAGTCCGAACCTTCAACGCTTTGTGGCATGACTTTAACAAAATTTTCCACGGCGCTGGAACTTGCAAAGACCACAGCATCAGCGGATTCAACGGCTTCACGCTTCCATTCGGAGAGTTCAGAAACTGGAAGCGTCTCGTAAACCTCCCAGCGGGTCGCCTGCGGCAATAGTTTCTGCAAGGTGTCATCGGCAAGATTGCCCTGCAAGAGTAAAATTCGACATTCAGCACACTGCGAAGCTAACAGTTTTCCCAGTCCCTCGCCGGTATGGTCCTCGGGCACGTAATCACAGCGGATGCCGTACTCCAACAATTTCTTTTCGGTAATTTTCCCGACACTGGCGATTTTCTTGCCGGCAAGGATGCGCACATCATAACCGGCGGCAAACAGCAACTTGAAGAAACTTTCGACGCCGTTCACGCTGGTAAAAGCAAGAATATCAAATTCTGCGAGGGAATCAAAAATGGCAGAGGAGATTCCCGTGATTCTATCGGGACGTCGCCCCTCCAGAATGACAGCGGGGATGACAGAAGGGCATTCCAGCGTGCGAGTTTCTATCATCGGGGTCTCGATGACTTCGGCGCCGAGAGCCGTAAGCCTTGCAGTAATCCCGCTTGCCTGCTTTGCCGCGCGGGTTACTACAAGTCGTTTACCCGAAAGGGGCAAGTTCTTTTTCCAGGCGAGACTCTTGCCAAGCTCAACGACGCCCCCCATGATGGTGATGGCAGGGGCCGTCACCTTTTCGCGAACGATGGTCTCCCCCGCTGTCGCAAGCGTTGCCATTACCGTCCGCTGGTACGGAGTCGTCCCTTTCTCGATAAAGGCAACCGGAGTTTTCGGGTCCTTACCGCATTCCATCAGGCGCTGTGCGATAAAGTCCATGTTGGCAATGCCCATCAAAAAGATGAGAGTACCGGAGCAATGGGCGAGATTTTCGAAGTCGAGGGAAAGTTCACCGTTGGATTCAGCCTTTTCGTGGCCGGTGACAATGTGGAAACTAGTGGCAATTCCGCGATGGCTTACGGGAATTCCTGCATAGGCCGGCACAGAAATGGCAGAGGTAATGCCCGGAACAATCTCGAATTCCACACCGGCATTCACAAGCTCCAGGGCTTCTTCGCCGCCACGACCAAACACAAAGGGGTCGCCGCCCTTAAGGCGGGCAATGGTCGCACTCGGCATTTCGCAGGCGAACTGCACCAGCAGCTTATTGATTTCGGACTGCTTGACCTTGTGGTGCTGCGGCATCTTGCCTACATCCACCATCTTTGCCTTCGGATTGCACATCCCGAGTATAGCAGGGGACACCAGGCGGTCGTAAACCACCACATCTGCCTTTTCGAGAATTTCCTTGCCGCGCAAGGTCAAAAGCCCCGGATCGCCGGGACCAGCACCAATCAGATAAACCTTTCCAGACATCTGGCGTAAAAATAAAAAAAGAGTGCCTGTCCGCAGGCCCGAACACGCACTCAAGAAGACTTTTTCTCTAGCCCCTAAATCCTAGATCCTAGTCCCTAACCACTAATGCCTCAAGCAGATCCCCGACCAGTTTATCACGGGCCTGGATCCTTCGCGCTATCGCGCTCTGGATGACACTTCTTGAAACCAGCAACTAAAACCTAGCCCCTAGATCCTAGCCTCTACATCATAATGCTCACGCATGTAGGCCAAAGCCTTTTCGGGTGCCAGCGGTTTGCTGAAATAGTAGCCCTGGATGTAGCGGCAGCCTTCCCGTTTCAGGAACTGCAGCTGTTCTTCCGTCTCTACCCCTTCGGCAATCAAGTCCAGGTTCAAGGTGTTGGCAATGCTAATCACCATCCGAGCAAAGGTGGCATCCTCTTCGTCGTCGGCGATGTGGTCGATAAAGGACTTGTCCATCTTGAGGGTATGTACCGGATAGCGTTTCAAATAAGAAAGGGAACTGTAGCCCGTACCAAAATCATCAATAGAAATCTGGAGTCCCATGTTGGAGAGAGCCCGCATAATGTCTATGGCCTTTTCCACCTCGCACATGGCGGTGTATTCCGTAATTTCAAGCTTCAAGTTCTTGGGGTTCAGGTGGGTTTCGGCAAGCACCCGTTTCACGTCGTCCACCATGTTGTCCAGGGTGAACTGCTTTGCAGAGAAGTTTACGGCCACACGGATATCGCTGAAACCCATATCTACCCATTTCTTGGTCTGCTCGCAAGCCATCCGCAGAATCTGAGCACCCATAGGCACAATCAGGCCTGTCTCTTCGGCCAGAGGGATAAATTCTGCAGGGGAAACTACTCCGTGTTCAGAATTATTCCAGCGGACAAGGGCCTCGAAACCGGACACCCTGTTTCCTTGCTCGATATCGACGATAGGCTGGTACACCAGCACGAATTCCTGGGCCTGGATAGCCCTTCGGATTTCGTACTCCAGCTTGTAAAGCTTCATGGCCTTTTCGCGGATGCCACCGGCAAAGAACTGGATTCCGCCGTGGTTGCCCCCCTTTTTCAAGTCCCTGAGCACCGCCGTGGCGTTAGAAAGCAAGTCTTCTACGCAGTCCACGTCCTTGTTCACCACGACCGCCATGGACACGCTGATATAGAGTTCCCGACCGTCCAACTGGATAGGGGTTTTCACCTTGTTGTGGAGGCGCTTTACCGTGGGCATCAGTTCATCGTCGGAACCCTTGCCTTCAATATCGTGAATCACTACGGCAAACACATCGGGACCAATGCGGGCTACGCAGTCATTGTTCCTACAAGTGGAACGAATGCGGTCGGAAACAATCTTCAGAACGTTGTCGCCAAAATTCATGGAATAGGATTCGTTGATGGCACCAAAGCTATCAATGTCCAAAAGAACCACCGCGAATGTGTAATCCGGCTTCTGGGCGGCCATATCCACGTCTACCTTCAGTTTTTCCAAGAAGAACTTTCGGTTATACACGCCCGTAAGGGCATCGCGATAAGCGTAGAACTGACGAGTGCTTTCTTCTTGTTCGTGGGCGCCTGTAATAGAGCCGATAACACGGATCGGCCTTCCCTCTTCGTTACATTGCGACCTGCCCGAAACAATAATTTCAGAGTTTCCGTCTTTCGGCACATTCAAAAGCCGAAGCTTCGCCGAAAAGGGCGCATTATCCTCTAGGGATCGGGTGAATTTCTCCTTAAACGTGGTCCAGTCGCTTTCTAGAACTGCATTCTTGAGGGTATCAAAGGAATCCACGATGCCCGCTAACGGAATATTCAAGAACTTAGCCACCCTATTGGACCAATAGACCTTTCCCGTGGGCACATCAAAGGTCCAGAATCCGTCAGAGGAAACATCCACCAGCATCTGGAACAATTCATCCTTTTCGGAAAGATCCTTCTGGTAATCGCGGGCGGGAACCTGTTCCACCTTTTCGGGAATCACCACATCGTTACGAATCTTTTTTCTGTTGCCCTGAACAGGAAATTTGTAAAAGAGGGCCACGTACGCAAGGAAGAAAATCGCAAAGAAGTAGGGAATAAACCCCATGGGTTTTTCAGATAAATGAATAATATCTGGAATAAATGCGGTAAATAAGAAACACGCAAATAAAAGCGCAAAACGCAAAACCGAATGTTCGTCAAACAATCTCATAGCATCCCTAATGAGGTGAATATAACTTAAAACAACAGTTCTTTGGGGGCTCTCTGCAGTCCAATTCAAACTATTCCAAGTTGGAATAGTTGCCGTTATTTTTGTTCTTCTAGCCTAGAATAAAGGCTATAGAGCTTTTGGACCCCATTTTCAAGCCCGTAGTAGTGCCTGATGTAAGGAATAAGTAAGCCCAAAAACAGAATATCCAGAACCAGAACTAGGATTTCCGGCATAGCCACGAAAAAAAGAAACCCGCCTACCGTGAGCAAGGCAAAAAGGATCATGACCAGCTCGTGGACCAGTCTTTCGTGCTGGAAAAAACCAATGTGAACCCTGACCGAGAGCAATTCCTCGGACGAAAGAGCCGCTCCTTGAGCAACACGATGCTCCAGATAGTTGGCGTAATCCTCTAGTTTCTTCAACATGATTCCCAATATATAGTTTTTTTTCAAAAAAAGTGAACTTTTCGCCCATAAGAATGTTATTTTCAGTGTATGGAGTCCCTAAAATTCAATTCGCTCCCCGAACTGTTCTTTGCCACCTGCCATCGAGAGGATTTTGGCGGCTGGTACCAACGGCAAAACGGGGACTGGACTCACTTTTCAAAGGAAAACCTGGAACGAGATACCCAGGCCTTGGCCCTTGCACTCCATAGCCACGGGGTTAAAGAAAGAGAAAGTATCGGGATTATCGCCGGGAGTTCCCCCTACTGGATCATGGCTGATATCGCCACCCAGATTAACCATGCCCGTGTGGTTCCTCTTTTCCCGAACATTTCTTCGGAAAATTTTGCATTCCAATGCGAGGATGCCGTTGTACACATCTTGGTCATAAACAACATGAATGACTTGGATGCACCTCTAAAAGAAAATCTTTCGGGATTTTCCACCATCATCTGCATTGACTCCGCCTCGCCTCTCCCAGAAAACGGAACATACTGGGACGACCTATTGACCGAAGGCTACGGGCTGATGCAAGAAACGGACAACACAAACTGGCTGCAGCACCAAATTCAGAGCATACAGCCAGACGACCTTTTCAGCATCATCTACACCAGCGGCTCCACCGGCAGACCCAAGGGGGCTGAACTCTCCCACCGGAACATGCTCTCCCAAATCCAGAGCATCTTGGACCTTTATACCGTGGATCCTGAAAAAGACAGGTGTCTTACCATGCTGCCCGTGGCCCATGTTTTTGAGCGGATGGCCGTGTATTTCTACATCTTGAATGGCGCCACCATCTATTTTGCCGATTCCCCAAAGAATGCTGCCAAAATCATGACAGAAGTTAAACCCTCCGTAATGATTGTGGTCCCGAGGATTCTCGAACGACTTTATGAAAGCATGACCGCAGCAGCAGACAAGGCCAGAGGGCCTAAGCGGCTCCTTATCAAGAACGCCATCAAGCTGGCCAAGTTAAACGACCCTCCCAAAAAGCGCAGCCACGCCATGCGGTTTTACGACAAATTGGTTTACTCCAAGATGCGTAGCGCCATCGGCGGAAACTTCAGGCTTATTATCTCCGGCAGCAATGCGCTGAACAAGAGTATTCTCAGGTTCCTGTTGAACATCGGACTGCCCGTCTACGAAGGTTACGGCCTCACGGAATGCTCCCCTGTTGTCAGCGCCAACTGCGACCATGCGCTCGCTCTAGGCAGCGTAGGCAAGCCGCTAAAGCATTTGCAGGTAAAAATTGGCGAAAACAACGAAGTCATGGTGAAAGGCGACAGCGTGTTTAGAGGCTACCACAATATGCCGGAACTCAACGCCGAAATCTTTACCGATGACGGATTTTTCAAGACCGGTGACCAAGGAAGCATAGACGAAAAAGGTTTTCTTTCCCTTACAGGCCGCATCAAGGAGCTCTTGAAGACCAGCACCGGCAAGTATGTAAGCCCGAACCCCATCGAGCTTGAAATCAGCAGGCACCCCCTAGTAGAGCAAGCCCTGGTCATCGCCAACAACCGAAAGTTCGCCTCGGCACTTATCTGGATTAATCCCGAAGGGGCCCGGCGCCTACTCCGGATTAACAAAGACGATTTCCGCATGGACCTGGCATTGAAGTCCCTCCGTGTAAGAGAATCCATCCTCCGGCACATCACCCGCATCAACCGCAAGCTGAACCACTGGGAAAAAATCTGCCGGTGGAGCCTCATCGGAGACGAACTCACCATCGAATCGGGACTGCTGACACCGACCCTGAAAATCCGCCGAAAAGTAGCCGAAGAACGCTATGCCGACAAGATTGAAGGGATGTATGCAAACCTCAGCCCTTGAATCTTTGCCCCTAGGCCCTATTTTTATTTATATTACAGACATTCAAACACAAGAGGGAATACTATGAAAACAAAAATCCTGACTCTATTGGCCGCATCCTGCCTTTGCCTGCTGAACGCCTGCAGCGAGGACTCTGAATCCTTAGCAGACAAGTGCAAGGACAATAACGGCGTAAACGAGGGTTGCATCGTCGGAACCTGGAGCCTAAAGGCCATCTACAGCAAGGCTGACAACACCGTCATCACCAACTACGGCAACGCCCCCGGATCCTTGGTCATTTCGGACGACGGCAAATTCGAATACACCATGTCTGCCGCTCCACAGGTTGATGCCGGTTGCGGCGGTCAAAAGGTCTATGGTGAATGGGAAATCGTCGATGCGACTATCAAGTTCAAAGTCAAGACCGGCGATTGCATCGAAGGGATTCACACCATGTCACCCAAAGTTGACGAATTGCAAATGAATATGAACGGAGTTCTTTTCCAGGGCGGTGACGTTGATGACGAAGCCACTAAACTCAATGGAACTGAAATCCTTGACCGTGTAGAGTAATCAAACAGATTTACCAACGAAAGGTCCCCGCAATGGCGGGGCCTTTATTTTTTCCAGCGATGCCTTTCGTATTCGCGGAGAGATTCCAGCGCACTTAGGGTATCTCCGCTGCCCGTCACCTGCGGTTCAATACGGACAAGGAACGCCCCCACCGTCTCCCCAGGCCCACGAACAAAGCCTTGACGTTTCAAGATTTTCTCTGTTCGGTCAAGGGAGCGGGCCCATTTTTGTACGCGCAGGTCTGTTTTTTGACGATCCCTGTGTCTATTTCTTTTAAGTAAGCTACGGACAAGGATTACCAGCAAGAGCAAAAAGGGAATTCCGTAAACCAAAGGATTGTCCAGAAGCCCCTGAGTCGTAGCTTGCCAGTCATCCACCATGCGGCGCCACTCGCCTTCTTTCAGCAGGTGGAAAATGCGGGCAAAGCGCCCACGCACACCCTCCCACCAGGACTGCCAGCCAGAAGTTCTTGCAAACAGCCCCGACCTCATGGGAGGCGTGGGGTCAAAGGAATACCACCGGCCATTCCAGAGGACCTCTACCCAGGCGTGACTGTGGTGCCGGCGGAACACCACATAGTCCCGGCCCTCTATCCTTTCCGGATGGGCAAAGCCCGTCACGTAGCGGGCTTGAATTCCCTGGTGCCGCAAGAGCAGCACCGAAAGGGTGGCGTAGTATTCGCAAAAGCCTTCCTTAGCATTCCAGAAAGCCCGGAGCGGTTCTCTCCTGTTCTCTCGGGCACCTGGAACAACCAGCGAATACTTGAAGTTCTGGACAAAATAATCCCGTATGGCCGTCAGGATCGCCCTTTCATAGGAACCATCCGACAAGGAATCCTGCAAGGAATCCCTCTGGGGCAAGTCCATAGCCATGACTACAGAATCGATAAAAGCGACATGGGACTTTCCCATTTGCAAGTAAACAGAATCGCCCTCGTCAAAAGCAGTTTGTCGAGAAGTCCCATCATCGGAATCGCCTACAAAATAATACCAGTCCCCATGAGTCCCGTTGGCACCAGCAAAAATTCCCGTTTTGTAGAAATCCAGGGAATCCGCATTCTTGGCGGCAACTCCCAACGCATTAAAGGGAGCGAAAAGGAAACCGAAATTGTCCAGGGCAGACTGAACCCAAACGGTGCGAACATTTTCACGCCTAGTGGCAGAATCCACAAGTTCAAAGACCGGATAGTCGATGCGGTAATAGGCGGGATAGAGTTTCTGTTCCGGTTTCACCGGAAGTTTCCAGATGTTGCCCAGGTATTTTTCATAGACGGCAGCCCGCAGGTATTCAGGAGCATCCTTGTCCCACACCCGCAAAATCACCTGACGGTTATACCTGGAACTATAATTGTTGGAGAAGGACCCCAAGGACACCACAGGGTCAAAGCCCATGACCCGATTCCGCTCCATGTAATCCCTGGCCCAGCGACCGTCGTAACTCCGGTGGCTTTTCCAGTATTGCCAGCCGCCAAAAGAAGTAAACCCGAAGAAGGCAATCAGCAGCAGGAACAGCCCGTACTTGTACCAGGCCGTCTTTGTGCGCCTGTAGGCAAGGATAGCAAGCAGTATGCCCACCGCTCCCAAGATTCCTCCGGTGCGCCCCGCCTGGAACATTCCCAAGAGCAGAGCCGCCACGCCATCAAAAATGACAAAGGCTTCGAAACCACCCCGCCCAAGACTCCGTTTCTGGAGCCACGCCAAAGTCAACAAGTACCAGGCCGGAATAAACACCACGTAAGGAGAAATCCCGTTTTCCACCTCGGGAGTCACCACCCACCACAGGGCAAATGGAACAATGGCCCCGTAGGCAAAACGCTTCTTGTACAGGGGCGTAGGCTTTTCCAGCCTCCAGTGAAGGTAAAAGAATCCCAAGGCGAAAATAATTCCAAGCGGAAGCATCTCGCTGGAGATTCCCAGATTCACGGAAGCAAGCACCAGGAATAGCGTCTTGAATATTTCCCTCAGGGATTTTCTCATGGGAGCAAATCCTCCTGCCGGGTCAGGGAAATTTTATCCTTCAAGAGGGAGCAATGAACCATCAGGGTGTCGTCACCCGCTGCCGTCGGGACTTTTCCGCCACAGACAAGGACCTGCTTGTGGACCAGCGGGTTTTCTTCCCGATGGAGCCCGAGACGCAGCACCGGCCCCATGGGCCTTGCCGCCGGAGACCAGGGGCCCTCTGTTGCAGGCCCACTCTTTTTGAAAGGACTTGCCGCCGGAATCCGGGCGAGGGCGGCAAAAAGACTGTCACCACCGTCTCCTGCGTTCAGAGATATCTCTTCGTCGTTTATGAAGAACCGTCCAAGAATCCCCCGTTCCATGAACCAGGTGCCCACTCCTGCCGCAAGGCGTATAAGGTCCTCTTGCAGGGAGCGTTCCTGTAGGGTGTTTCCCCGCACATCCAGCACCATCACGATTCCGGCTCCACGTTCCGCCTCGAATTCCTTGGTAAAGGGCCTTCCGTAGCGGGCAAAGGCCTTGTGGTGCAAATCCCGCAGGGCATCCCCTTCCTGGTATTCCCGCACTCCCGAAAAATCCAGCCCGCGAGCAAAGCCGCTGGTCAGCAGGGGCGCAAAGACCATACCGCTACTGCCCCAGGTCAAAAAATCGAAGGCCGATATTTTCACGGGTTTCGGGTAAACCAGAAGTTCCGCAGATCCCGCCTTGGCGCTGTACCGCAACATGCCCATGATTTCGGGAATCAAGAGAGACACCTTCCCTACCGTATAGGCGCCACGCTTCTTGGTTCTGACCTTGCACTGGAGCATTACCGATTCGCCCTGATTCACAAGCACATAGGGCGATTCTTCGCTTGCAAGACTTGCATCCATGCGGAAACAGGAAAGGGATACCGCGTCAATCCGGTTTTTGGCCGTCACCTGCACCTGGACCGTTGCCGTTTCGCCTTCCACAACAGGAGAAACTTCTATAGCCCCCGCTTCAAAGCGGTTCTTTCGGCAGGTCATAAAGAGGGAGGGGAACAGCGCCAGGAACAACAGAAAATCCAAGCCGCAGAAAATCCAGGCGGCCCAGAATCCTGGCACGAGTCCCGCCACCATAGAGAAAAACATCAGCGCAAAGGCACTGTGACCGGCAGGCATAAAGTACTCCTGCCAGATAAAGTAAAGCCGCATGAGGAGCCCCGTCCTCTTGGGAGTCCGGGGGTAAGCCTCCAGCAGCCACCTTATGGAAGGAACCTTCGACATGTTCCCCGCTTCTACTTAGGAATTTTCACCTGGGTGCGGATAGATTCCAGAATGTTTTTCACCGTAGAGGCGTTTCCGTCTTTCGCAAAGACGCGGTGCTCCATTACCGCGGAATACACCCGCTGGATGTCGTCGGGATTCACAAAGTCCCGGCCCTGGATGTAGGCAGAGGCCTGGGCCATCTTGATGAGGTTGATTCCCGCGCGGGGGCTTGCGGCCAGGCGTACGGCTGGATTTTCACGGGTGGCCTGGACCAGCGACACCACGTACCGTTCCAGGGATTCGTCCACGTGAACCTTGCGGACGGCATCCCTCGCCTTCAGGATTTCTTCGGGCGTGGTGACGGCGGCAAGCGTGTCCAGGGGTTTACCTTCCCGGTGGCTCCGCAAAATCTGCAGTTCCGTTTCCGTAGAAGGGTAGCCCAGTGAAAGCCGGATCAGGAACCGGTCCATCTGAGCTTCGGGCAAGGGGAACACCCCGTGGAATTCCACCGGGTTTTCCGTGGCAAGCACCATGAACAGCTTAGGCAGCGCATGCCGTTCCCCTTCCAGGGAAACCTGACGCTCTTCCATGGCCTCCAGCAGGGAACTCTGGGTGCGGGGCGAAGCACGGTTAATCTCGTCGGCCAAGAGAATCTGGGTAAACACGGGACCCTTCCGGATTTCAAAGTCCCCCGTGTTCATGCGGAACACCGCCCCGCCGGTCACATCGGCAGGGAGCAGGTCCGGCGTGAACTGGATGCGGGCGAAGTCCGCCCCGATAGCTACCGCCAGGGCCTTCGCCAAAGTGGTCTTTCCGGTACCGGGCACATCTTCTACCAGCACATGACCGTCGGCAAGCAGGGCCATAACCAGCATTTCTACGGACTCCCGCTTGCCAAGCAACACGGAGTCAAGGGCATTCAAAAGTTTTTCAATCATGTTTTTAATATACAAAAAGGGGTTAGGAATTAGGGGCTAGGATTTAGAATCTAATCTCTAGTCTCTAAATCCTAGTCTCTATACTCTATTTTCCTATATTTTCGCTAGTATTATGGAACCAAACAACAAAACAGTAGCAGTCGGACTTTCGGGAGGCGTAGATTCCGCCCTTACCGCCTGGACCTTGCAGCAGAAGGGCTACAACGTCGTAGGCATTACCATGGCCCTCTGGGACGGTTCCATCGACATGCCCATCGTGGAGGGCCGCTCCGGATGTTTCGGCCCCAACGAAGGGGAAAGCATCGAAGCCGCCGAGAGTGTAGCCAAGCGCCTGTCCATTCCCTTCCACGTAGTTCCCGTGGTAGAGGAATACAAGAAAAACGTGCTGGACTATTTCCGCGCCGAATACCGGGCGGGCCGCACGCCCAACCCCTGCGTGCGCTGCAACCAGTCCATCAAGTTCGGAGCCATGCTCCACGCCGTCCGCAAGATGGGCGTAGATTTTGACTACTTTGCCACGGGACATTATGCCCGTCTGGATTTCAAGAGCCCCGAAGAACCATTCCTGTGGAAAGCCCGGGACTCTTTCAAGGACCAGTCCTATTTCCTTTCCAGGCTAACCGAAGACCAGCTTTCGTCGGTACTGTTCCCCCTGGGCGAAATGCACAAGGACGAAGTCAAGGAACTGGCCCGTAAAATCGGCTGGGAAGATTTCGCCTCCAAAAAGGAGAGCCAGGATTTTCTGGAATGTGGCGACTACTCCGTGCTCTTTGACGAAAGCGACAACGTTCCAGGTGACTTCGTGGACGTGAACGGCAAGGTCCTGGGGCAGCACAAGGGATTTATCCACTACACCATCGGGCAAAGGAAAGGACTGAACATCGGCGGTCAGCCGGAGCCCCTTTTTGTGATTGCCATCGATGTCAAGAAGAACCAGGTGGTGCTTGGACCTCGCAGTCTGCTGCAATGTAGCGAAGTCAGCGGGAGCCAGCTGAACCTGATGGTTTCCAAGGATTCTCCCCTGCTGCAGCAAAAACTACAGGCGAAAATCCGGCTGGGACACACCTTTGCCGAAGCAAGCATTACCGAACTTACGGACAACCGAATTTCTATCCGGTTTGACACGCCGCAATTCGCCGCCACCCCCGGGCAGATTATGGTGCTCTACGCCGGCGACGGCATCGTGGCCTCGGCGATTATCGAGAAGTAGTTAGGATTTAGGGGCTAGGATCTAGGGGTTAGGGGTTTGAGGTCGCTTCGCTTTGAGG
>CALATK010000240.1 GCA_937891805.1 uncultured Fibrobacter sp.
TACTTGATGTCGTTTGTGATGATCATACCAAATTACCTCAATATATTTTGTTTGATGTCTATATTATAACACAAATTTATCAGTTTTCAAGCGGATGCGGGAAAATTATTCTATGATACGGCCGTCGGTCGAGATGGTCACCACTCGCCAGGGGATAAACTTGCCACTGCTTTGCAAAGCACGCTTGGCGGCATTCTCAAGTCCGCCACAGCAGGGAACCTCCATGCGAACGATGGTGACGCTCTTGATGTCATTTCCCAGAGAGAAAGCATGGGCGTTACAGGCGGAATGAGGATAGAGCTTAACGGCAGATATGTATCACTGCCAGAAAATTCCAGCGGTATGCTGCTGGAGCTGCTCAGCTTTGCAGGAAACATCGACCTTACCGCCCCAAACACCGAGCTTATTCTTGAAATAAACGGACAGCCCGCAAACTTCAGTTCTCCTCTCAAGGACGGAGACAGAGCAACCATACGTACTCAGCACCGCAGCTGATGAAGGCTTTGAAAGGACTGGTAAAAATCAAAAAGCTTCTTATATTGCTCCTTTCGGCGGCAGTTCTCTGCTCCTGTTCAAAGGAGCTGGAATATCCCGACACACCTCCCGAGCAGACCTCTGCCACAGAGGACAGCGAAAAGGAGATAGAACAGGAAACAATACTCATTGTTCCCGAACAGACCAGACAGGACTACGATATGTATGAGCCTGCGGATTTTGTTGTTGCCGAAGAAGAATACAGCGAATCCTACCAGCTGGAATTCAACACCGACGCCTATTCCTATACGGAAGGGCTTTACGGCTTCAACGGCACAGGCTTTATCTGCTGAGTATTCTGATGGCCGCGCCCAATGTGCTTTTGCTGGACGAACCCTCCCAGGGGCTGGAGAAGGGCTATCGGGACAAGTTCTTCCACCTGCTGGACCTGCTCTCTAAAGAAACGACTATTATTCTAGTGAGCCACTACGAAGAGGAATGGCCGCCCTGTATGACCCACCTTCTTCGAATGCCGAGATTTTCTTAGATGTGTAAATGATACAAGTCATGCTGAGGAGTGTAGCGACGAAGCATCCAGGCTTGATTGATTCGGAACTGGATTCTTCGCCCCTGCTGGGCTCTGAATGACGTTTAAAAATGAAAGATATGCAGTTGAATGAACAAAATATTCTAAGCGCCCTCAAGGCCGTCCAGGACCCCGATCTGCACAAGAACATCGTGGAGCTGAACTTTGTGCAGAACCTGAAAATCGAAGGGACCAAGGTTACCTTTGACCTGGTGCTCACGACTCCGGCATGCCCCATCCGCGACCGTTTCAAGGATCAGTGCGTTTCCATTGTGAAGGGGTTGGGCGCTTCTGAGGTGGAGGTGACCCTTACCTCCAATGCGGGGCGCGTGGGCGATGCTCCCGAACAGCCCCAGGTTTCTTTCCTTGGCGAAGTTTCCCACATCGTTGGGGTGGCCTCTGGCAAGGGCGGGGTAGGCAAGTCCACGGTGACGGCGAACCTCGCCATGGCGCTAAGCCTGTCCGGTGCCCGTGTGGGAATTCTGGACGCAGATATTTACGGCCCCAGTATGGGCCTCATGTTCGGTATCGACAAGGACCCCCAGGTTTTCGAAGACAATACCATCGCCCCGGTAGAAGCCAAGGGCGGCATTTCCATCGTGTCCATGTGCATGTTTGCCGGTTCCGAGAAGGCCACTATCTGGCGAGGCCCTATGGCAAGCCAGATGATCCAGCATTTCTTGAACCGGGTGCGCTGGGGCAAGCTCGACTACCTGCTGGTGGATTTTCCTCCTGGAACGGGGGATATCCAGCTGACGCTGACTCAGAACTGTCCTATGGCAGGAGCCGTGGTGGTGACCACCCCGCAAGAGGTGGCTCTTGCCGACTGCCGCAAGGGACTTGCCATGTTTGACTCGGTTGGCGTGCCTGTGGTGGGAGTCGTGGAGAATATGAGTTATTTCATCTGCGACGGGTGCGGCAAGCACCACAACATTTTCCGCCAAGGCGGCGGTGAACGCATAGCCAAAAATTGGGGCGTGCCGTTAATCGCGAAGATTCCTCTTGAACCTGCGGTTGCCGATTGCGGAGACGAAGGAACACCTGCGGTGCTCCGCTATCCGAATTCAGAATCGGCAAAGGCCTTTTTGCAGGCGGCAGATGCAGTCGTGAGAACACTTTCGGTATTCAAGTCGGTCGGAGATGGCGTACTCAAGAACTTCAACTATGCCTTTGACGAACTTCCGGAGGAGGATGTATGATCCAGCCCAAGAAAGTTTTCAGGACGAAAGATGGAAAGCTTGGCTTTGAGTGGAACGACGGAACACGAGGAGCATGTTCAGCCAGGGAACTTCGTCTCGCTTGCCCCTGTGCTCTGTGCGTAGATGAACATACCGGTGAAAAATTGCTTGACAATTCTACGGTTCCCGACGATATTAAACTGGAGAGGGTTCAATCCATCGGACGCTATGCCGCAGGCCTGTCCTTTAGCGATGGTCACCGTTCGGGAATTTACCCCTACGACAAACTGAAGGAATTGACGAAAAACGCTTAAAAAACAATATTTACTCCGAATAATTTGGAAAAAAATATGAGCGAGTTTAACGAATCACTTTATTTTCGCGATTTGAATCGTTACCCGACTCTTTCTCAACAAGAGGAAGAGGCTTTGTTGACGATTATCCGGACCGGCGAAACGGAGGAAATTCGTAAATCGGCCCTCCAACGGCTCATTCGGGGTAACCTTCGCTTTGTGGTCTCTGTCGCCCGCAAGTACCAGGGGCGAGGACTGGCTCTGCTGGATTTGATTAATGAAGGCAATATCGGTCTTTACAAGGCAGCCAAGCGTTTTGATATGAACAAGGATGTCAAGTTCATTTCCTATGCCGTTTGGTGGATCCGCCAGTCTATCCAGAAAGCCCTTTTTGAACAGGTGGGGTCTGTGCGTATCCCGCCCAACAAGCTCGCTTTGGTGAATCGTTTCAAACGGGCTCTGATGCTGAACGGTGGCGATTACGCCAAGACCATGGCCATGGAAGAGTTTGCGCCCAATGAAAAGGACATCATCGAGGTCATGGAAAAGATTGTGGACATCTCCCTGGATGCGCCTATCGGTGATGATCCAGGCAGCAGTTCCGGTGCGGATTCTGTCAGCACCTTGATGGATGTTCTTGGCAACGACGGTAAGCAAGAAGAGGAAATGGAGCGAGAAGAGCGTCGCAAGATGATTGACGAAACCTTGGCCTCGCTCCCTCGTAGGGAAGAAGAAATCCTGAAGATGTTCTATGGCCTGGATACCACGGAAGACACCACTCTCAAGGATATCGGTGAAGATTTGCGTTTGAGTCGTGAAAGGGTGCGCCAGATTAAGAACAAGACCCTTAGGCGTTTGCAGAAAAGCAAGGAACACAAAGAAAAACTCTCCGACTTCCTGGAGTTGTAATGCCTTTAGCGTCCGAGACATCGCGGAAAGCGGCATACTTATTCCTGATACTTTGCTGTCTGGCCGCTTTAGGCTTGGGCGGTTACCAGCTTTATTTGAATATGGCGCCTGCGAAGGTGGCGGTACCGGAAGTTCCTTTTGGAATCAAGGCCGGTACTGAATTTATGAAAGGCGATTCTCCCGACATGCGTGAGGAACTGGCATCACTCCCTATCCAGACTCAAGGTGAAATCCGCCGGGCGACCGAACTCTTCCGTAGTGGGGCTTATGCCCAGGCAAACGAAATTTTCAATGCCGTGTCGCTGTTGTATCCTGAATCGGTGGTTTCCCTGTGGAACGAAACGAATACTTTATTTGAAATGGATTCCTTGACTGATTTGGAAAGCAACCGGTTGAATTTACTGGTTGGAAAGTTGCAGGGCAAGTATCCGGAGTCTGGGCTTTCCAAGTACCTGGAAAGCCGTAAGACCTACAAGTCTGGCAACAAGACGGTGGCCCTTGAAATGGCAAAGATTGCCGTGGACCAGGCTCCAACCCTAGTGGAGGCTCGCTTGTGGTTTGCTCGCTTGCTGAAGGAGAACAATCGCTTGCCTCAGGCAATAGAAGAAGCTCGTACGTCTATAAGCCTTTCGGCAGGGAACGAACCTCGAGGTTATGAATTTTTAGCTCGTCTTTTCCATGATCAGGGAAACCTGGACAGCTGTTCGTCGCTACTGGATTATGGCTTGACTCAGTACCCCTTGGATGCGGAACTTATGCTTTTGCGGGGGTACCTGTGGGAATACCAGGGTCGATATGACGAAGCGGAAAAGATTTACCAGCGGATTCTGGCCTTTAGGCCTGATTTCGAGGAGTGAGCGGCACTTGCCCTTTCTACCGTTGGCGAAAAGACGGTTCCTGGAGCAGGTGGTGGTAAAATTTCTCCTATGGACCGCTCCCAGCTGGCACGGGAAATCCTTGAGCCCTTGGTTGAAAAGTATCCGGAAAACATGCCTTTGCGAGAGGCTCTTGGGCTTGCTTATTTGAAAGGTCGCGACTACGATCGTGCCCGCATCCAGTTCCGCGAGATACAGAACAGGGATCCGGAGTATCCGGATATCCAACAGCGCATTCAGGAATGCAACGTGACTCGTCCGTCGCTCCCTACACAGGGGACAGGACTTGCGGCAGACTTGAATCGGGCCGTGGATAGCTTGCGAGAGTCCGTTGCTCCTTCATCAACCCACGATTTTTCCACAATGCTCGGCCATTACCTTGTTCGTTACGGTGCGTCTCCTGCTGAGTTTTTCAAGAAATACGACATCAAGAATTTTAGGCCTGTGAAGAAAAATGTTTGGCAGGAATCCTTCTACGACGCTCCCTACAAGCACACCTATACGGTGGTGTTCGATTCCTTGAATCGTTTTCGTGAGGTTCATGTGGTCGTTTACGATTCTTCCAACACGTCTAATCACTTGGGGCTTGCTCCAGAGGTTTTCACCAGGTTCCTCAAACAGAATTCAAGGATTTCTGGTATCGGAAACAGTACCGGTGAGACGGATTGCGGGGAAGACCTGGTGATTGATGCTGCGGTCTGGGAAACTCAAGATAATTTTGAAATTCTTGCTCGATTTGTCGGGACGCCTAAAGAAATCCGCATGGTGCGTTTCGACAAGTCCGTTCTCCCGGCTGGCCTCAAACTCTGTGACTACAGCACGTACCTGAAAGAGTTCTGAGTTGTGAGTTCTGAGTTGCGGGTAATGAGACATTAGACTGATAACTAGCCAGTTTTTCCCTTCTTCTCGTCTATTTTTGTATCTTTAGTCCTATGCTACGGTTCCGCTACATAGTGCTTGCATTGCTCGCTCTCTTGCTGGAGGGGTGTACTTGCTGTGCTTACTTGAACCACATGTTCAATGCGGAACGTTTGTATGATGAGGCGGGTGAACTTAGGGAAGCTCGGCTAGACAGCATTCCCGATGAAACTAATTCCAGCCCCGGAGCTGAAGAACGCCAGAAATACGGAGATACCGCATATTCATATCGCTATAATCCAAGAAATTATCGGCTTTCTTATCGTAGTTTTTGCCCCTTTCTGCGATCTCCTTTTTGTCAAAGGGACGTTTAGCTGGTGCTGCAGCTCTGCGTTCTCTCAAATCGAGGATATTATCGACAACCTCGTTTAGATCATAGCTC
>CALATK010000241.1 GCA_937891805.1 uncultured Fibrobacter sp.
CTAGAGCCTGTCCCGGACTCGTTCCGGGATGCCGGGGTCAATGTATTTTCTCTGTCCGTTCTGCCGCCCGCCGCCTTCGACTACACTGAAGAAATCCGTCAAGAGGACGAGGGTCAGACCATCATCTGCGGGCACAGGTTGGCGGGGGAGTCGGTCTTTGAATTTCTGTTGCGGGATGTTTCTACGGGAACTTTGATTTGTTCCAATGGCTATCGGGAGGCCCGCCTGCTGATGGGCAGTGCGGCCAAGGACCTGCGTCTGCAGAAGTTCGCCCTGAACAATTCCCTGATGGTGCTGTACGCCTTGGCCACGGCTGGCCTTGGTACCGCCCTTTTTCATTCGGCGGTGGTCAGCTACAAGGGCAGGGGCTACATGTTCCTGGGCAAGAGCGGCACCGGCAAGAGCACCCACGCCAGGCTCTGGCTCAAGCACATCGATGGTTCTGAACTGATGAACGACGACAATCCGGTGGTGCGTTTTTTCGACGACGGGCCTGATGGTGCGCCCCGCGCTGTGGTTTACGGCTCCCCCTGGAGCGGAAAGACCCCTTGCTACAGGAACGTGCAAGCTCCCGTAGGCGGAATCGTGCTGCTTTCCCAGGCACCTTACAACAAGATTGTCCGCCTGAAAGGTGTGCAGGCATACGCGGCCCTGGTCACAAGCATTTCGGGCAAGCGTTGGGACAAATCCGTTGCCGACGGTCTCCACGCTACGGAAAACGCCCTGGCGAAAAACGTTCCCGTTTGGCATTTGGAATGCCTGCCCGACGAAGCCGCTGCAAAACTGTGCAACGAGAATGTTTCTGGCCCTTGTCATTCCGAGCCTGTCATTCTGGAGGGGCGAAGCCCCGATAGAATCAGCGAGGAATCCAGTGCTTTCCTGGATCCTTCGTGCTAATGCACTCAGGATGACGAATAAAGCGTCTTTTAGAGGTTTAAACATGCCCACTGACGAACAAATCCTTTCCGAAGCCATCCGCCTGGTAGGCGAGGGCGTGCAGGTGACGCTTCCTGTAAACGGCAGGAGCATGTACCCCTTTATCATCGGAGGCCGAGAAAGCGTGGTGCTGGTGAAACCCCAAGAACTTCGGGTGGGCCATGTGGTGCTTGCCCAGGTAGAGGGCGGCCGCCATGTGGTCCACCGCATCGTAGGCATTGACGGCGACCGCATCACCCTGATGGGGGACGGAAACCTCCAAGGTCGAGAACATTGCACTGTCGATGGAGTCAAGGCCCTTGCCGTCCAGGTGGTGGGAGAAACTGGTAAAAAACGCCCACTTTACGGCCCTTGTGGTAATTTGTGCGCTAAAATTTGGTATATGGCCCGCCCCGTTCGGCGATACCTGCTGAAGATTTATCGGGTCGCTAAGGGCCTGTAAGATAGAAAAAAAACAAACACTATTGCTTTTTTGTGCAGTTTTATATATATTAGTGCTCATAAGAGTAACTAAACAAAAAAGCAAGTATGGATGTTCGTGAAAAATTGAGGATTCTTTCGGCGGCGGCCAAGTACGACGTGTCCTGCTCCTCTAGCGGGTCCAGCCGCTGTGCGCCTCCTGGCGGGCTGGGCGACGCCTGCAGTGCTGGAATTTGCCACACTTGGGCTGCCGACGGTCGTTGTGTTTCCCTCTTAAAGGTGCTGCTTAGCAACGTCTGCAAGTACGACTGTGCCTATTGCGTGAACCGCCGGAGCAACGACGTTCCTCGGGCCACCTTTACGCCCAAGGAGCTTATCCAGCTGACCATAGAATTTTACCGCCGGAACTACATTGAGGGACTGTTCCTGAGTTCGGCGGTGATTAAAGATCCGGACTATACCATGGAACTTCTGGTGAAAATCGCCCGGGAGCTCCGGACAGTGCACCGCTTTGGCGGATACATCCACCTGAAGGCAATCCCGGGGGCCAGCGCCCGCCTGCTTTACGAGGCTGGGCTTTACGCTGACCGGAGCAGCGTGAATATCGAGGTTCCTTCCGACAGGTCCCTGCAGTACCTCGCTCCCGAAAAGAACTTTGCCTCTGTCTATGCGCCCATGAACTTCTTTGCCGAACGCAAACTGGAATACAAGGCTTCCGTAAGCCGTTACACCCCGAGTTTTTTGCCGGCGGGTCAGAGCACCCAGATGATCGTAGGTGCGTCGGGGGAGTCGGACTACCAGATTCTTTCCCTGACCTCGGGCTTTTACAATAAGCAAAAACTCAAGCGGGTCTACTATTCGGGCTATGTCCCTATCAATGCGGACAAGCGCCTGCCGGTGCTTACCACCAAGCCCCCTCTGGTCCGGGAACATCGGCTTTACCAGGCGGATTGGCTCATGCGGTTCTACAAGTTCCGCTACGACGAGATTCTGGACGAGGCCCACCCGAACTTGGACCTGGAGCTGGATCCGAAAATCGGCTGGGCGCTGCGCCATCCGGAAATGTTCCCGGTGGACATTCAGCATGCCGATTACGAGATGATTTTGCGCGTCCCGGGAATTGGCGTCAAGTCCGCACAACTTATCGTCTCGGGTCGGCGCTTTGCCAAAATCCGGCTGGAACAGCTGAAGAAGATGGGGGTGGTCCTCAAGCGGGCCAAGTACTTCATCTACCATCCGGATACTCCCGCAAGTCTGCGCAGGCTTTACCCCGAGATGGTGCGGCCACTGCTCCTTCCGCGGCCCAAGTCCGGCCAGCTGGACTTGTTCAGCAACACCCCGCTTGCCCTGCCTGCATAAGGCCTAACCATAAGAACTCACAACTCATAACTCACAACTCATTACTAATCTCACATCTCACATTCCACATTCTTAACTCCGAATTCCGAATTCCGAACTCCGAACTCACAATGTCCCTTTCCATCCAATACGATTCTACATTTGAAGGCTTCTTGAGTGCAGTCTTCGAGATTTACCGCCAGCATCTTGAAGTGGGCGAAATCCGTCCGGACCGTTCCGCGGCACCGGCAGATATGTTCCTGCAGCCTTTCCATATCGAGACCAGCGAGGAGTCGGCGGCCCGCCTCCATCGCGCCATTGTAAACTTTGCAAGCGAAGAGGTTTATAACCTGCTTCATGCGGCTTTTTTGTCCGAGGAGGAGGGGGTCGAAATGAAGATTTTCGCCTTCTTGAAAAAGCTGTTTTCAGGAGCTGATCCAAGTTACGGTCAAAATCCTGCTTCGGCAGAAATGCTCCCGCTTTACAAGCTGGGCCAGTCCGTGCGTAGGGAAGCAGGGGGAATGCTTGGCCTGGTCCGTTTTGCCGTAGGTCCCGATAACATGCTTTGTGCCGAAATTGAACCGAAATACGACATCTTGACCCTTATGGAGAACCATTTCTCCAAGCGTTTCGCCAATGAAAAATGGCTGATTTACGATTCTAAGCGGGACTACGGCCTGTTTCACGACCGGACGGGGTGTCAAG
>CALATK010000242.1 GCA_937891805.1 uncultured Fibrobacter sp.
GACGACAGGGATTTCGACTCCATGGCCGCCCGCGCCACACGCAACGGCAAGGTCGGTCACTACGTGCCGCTAGACGCTGCCGCCATCAAGGACATCTTGAAAATCGCGCTGTAAAGCGCTAAGAAAGTTTGGCTTGTGCTCTAGAGTTAAAGAAAACGTGATATTTGCAAAAAAGAGGTGGTTTTCTAAAGAGAAGTTAGGTCGGTTATCTGATTTTTTTAAATTAGTTAGTGATTAACCATGGCTTATGGCCTAAACACTAACCAATTTATTATGAAATTCAAACGCATTCTTCTCAAGCTCAGTGGCGAAGCCCTCGCAGGCGAAAAGGGCCACGGTATCGACAACCAGATTCTTTCTGACATGGCGGGGGAAATTGCCTCCATCGTCAAGCAGGGCGTGCAGGTCGCGCTCGTGATTGGCGGCGGTAACCTCGTCCGCGGCATTTCCGCTTCTGCAGGTGGCATGAACCGCGCCCAGGGCGACGCCATGGGCATGCTGGGCACCGTGATGAACGGCCTTGCCATGCAGGACGCCCTCGACAAGCAGGGAATTGACTCCGTGGTGATGTCCGCCATCCGCATGGAACCGGTCTGCGAATTCTTCGACCGCCGCAAGGCATTGAAGCTCCTCTCCGCGGGCTCCGTCGTCATCTTCTCTGCAGGCACGGGCAACCCGTTCTTCACGACAGACAGCTGCGCCGCTCTTCGCGCTATCGAAAGCGAATGCGATGTCATCATGAAGGCCACCAAGGTGGACGGCATCTACACCGCAGACCCGGTCAAGGACCCGACGGCCACCCGCTTCGACGACATCAGCTACAAGGAAGTCATTTCCCGCGGCCTCAAGGTCATGGATACTGCGGCCGTCGCCCTCTGCATGGAAAACAACATGCCCATCTTCGTGTTCAAGATGGAAAAGGGCAATTTGACCCGTGCCGCCATCAATGGTGACCTCGGCACCCTGGTCCACTGCTAACCCTCTTCGTCATCCCCGGCTTGACCGGGGATCTTTACGCGGTACTTTCTAGAGATTTTTACTTATATTTAGTCCAATATAAACCTAACCACTAACCACTGTTTACCAATCACTGATTATGGCAGACTACACCGAAAAAATGGACAAGGCCATCGAGGCCACCGAACGTGAATTTTCCAAGATCCGCGCAGGCCAGGCTAGCCCCGCGATTCTGAACGATGTGCGCATCGACTACTACGGCACGCCCACCCCGATTTCTCAGGTGGCAAAGATTTCCGTGCCCGAACCCCGCATGCTCCTGGTGACCCCCTGGGAAAAGCAGCTGGTCGATACCATCGACAAGGCGATCCTCGCGGCCAACATCGGCGTGACCCCCATGAAGGACGGCAACTGCATCCGCGTGACGCTCCCCATCCTTACCTCTGAACGTCGTCAGGAACTGGCCAAGGTGGCCCGCAAGCACGCCGAAGAAGGCCGTGTGGCTATCCGCAACATCCGTCGCGACGCCAACGATGCCATCAAGAAGAACAAGGAACTGCCCGAAGACGAAGTCAAGAAGCAGCAGGACGAAATCCAGAAGGCTACCGACAAGTATATCGCAAAGATTGACGCTCTCCTTGCCGAAAAGGAAGCGGACCTCCTGAAGGTGTAGTCCGGAGCGGCAGTGGTTAACCAGCTGAGACATGTGGCCATCATCATGGACGGCAACGGGCGTTGGGCCCGCAGCCGCGGTTTGGAGCGTTTTCTGGGGCACCGCAAGGGGACCCAGGCCACCATCGATGCCGTTGAAGTAGGCGTGAACCTCAAGCTGGAACACATGACGCTTTACGTGTTTAGTTCCGAGAACTGGGGTCGTCCCAGCAAGGAAGTGGATTACCTGATGAACCTCCTCATCGAGATGGTGGTAAAGGAAATCCCCGACCTCATGGAAAAGAACGTGAAGCTCACGGTCATCGGGAACATGGAACGCCTGCCAGAGAAACCCCGCGCAAGTCTCCAGTCTGCCATCGACAAGACGGCGAACAACACGGGCATGCAGTTGAACCTGGCCATCTCGTACGGTGGACGGCTCGAAATCGTGGATGCGGCGAAGGCCATTGCCGCGCAGGTGCAGGCGGGTAAGCTCAAGGTTGAGGATATCGACGAGACTGTATTTGCAAAGAATTTGTATTTGAAGGGCGCTCCCGATCCGGATCTGGTCATCCGCACCGGCGGTGAATTTAGGCTTTCGAACTACCTGCTCTGGCAGGCGGCCTACAGCGAGTTCTATGTGACGGACACGCTCTGGCCCGACTTTACCAAAGAGGAGTTCCTGAAGGCTGTGGAGTTTTTCAAAACCCGCGAAAGAAGGTTTGGGAAGGTGTTGCATGAGTAATCTGGCTCAGCGTTTGATAACGGCGTTTATCGCCATTCCGATAGTGTTCTTTTTGCTGTGGTTCAGCGACTACAGCCGTATCGGACTTATGTGCTTCTTGGCTGGCGTGGGCGCCTGGGAATGGGCGGGCATGGCCTCCAAGATGTACAAGGGGCCGGACACCCGCTATCTTTCTTTTGCGTCGTCCTTGGCATTGACCCTTGCATGGACGCTCTCTAAGGGCGGCTATTTCGGGCTTCCTGCCGTACCATACGTGGTGGGTATGACCTTCCTTGTGATTTTTGCCATCTACATCGGCGTGGCCTACGCCAAAGTGGAAATTGACCATCTGTTCCCCTGGCTGGTGATGCAGTTGGGCGCTCCGCTATACGTGGGCCTCTGGGGCGGCATGAACGTGCTCATGATGGGCAACGGTCAGGGTTTTGAACATTGCTATGCCTTTATCCTGGTGATGACTTCTGTGTGGATGTGCGACACGGTGGCCTATTTCTTCGGGAAATTCGCCGCTGGCAAGGGCCCCTTCGGGCGTCATCCCTTTGCACCCAGCATCAGCCCCAAGAAAACTTGGGAAGGAAGCGTCGCTGGTTCTATCGCCACCATTGCCTGGGTGGCCTACTGGGCCAAGTGCAGCGCTGCCCTCAGTTGCTTTAGCGTAGAAATTGACTGGACCCGGGCCGTTATTCTCGGCGTGCTCGTCACGGTGGCGGGCCAGGCCGGCGACCTCTTGATGAGTGCCCTCAAGCGCTGGAGCGGAACCAAGGATTCCGGCAATTTGTTCGTGGGTCATGGCGGAGTGCTTGATCGCTGCGATTCGTTCTACCTCGCGGCTCCTGCCCTTTACCTGCTCATGGATTTTTTCAAGAATATTGCTTAATAGGTGGACTTTATGAAATCCAAGTTTCTTGTCGGGGCGTGCGCTTTGGTGATGGCCCTTGGTTTTACCGCATGTGATGACAGCAGTTCTGCAAGCTCTGATACGGGTACGACGACTACGGAACCCGGTGGAAGCGACAACGCTAAGGATAACGACAAGAATGTCGACAAGCCGGGCGACATCTGCGGAGCCAAGCCCGAAGCGGGTTGCAACTTCAAGAAAGAAGACAAGGTCTGGAAGTTCATCTACAAGGACTGGAATTACATTGACATTTACACATGGACCGATGATTCCACTGTTGAATTCAAGGAATGCATGAACGCCTACCACATGGATAGGAACGATTCGACCTACACGAATGTGACTCGTGACGAAATGTTCGAGAAGGTGATGGCTGATTGTGAGTCCTTCGCTGATACCGAAGGCGGAAACTAAGGAATTGTGATTATGAAAAATGTTGTTCTTCTCGGTGCGACCGGTTCTATCGGAACCTCTAGCGTCGATGTGATTTTGCAACACTCCGATATTTTCAAACTTTACGCCGTTGCCGCCAACAGCAGCGTGGCGAAGGTGGCCGAAATTGTGCGCAAGTTCAAGGTGGAACGCGTGTGCATGTTCGACCCAAATGCTGCGAAGGAGTTGGAAAAGGAATTGGGCATGCCTGTGCTCGCCGGCATGGAAGGCCTTTGTGAACTGGCTGCCGACCCCAAGGCCGATATCATCATCAACGCCTTGATGGGTGCGGTGGGTTGTCTCCCCACCATTACCGCTATCGAACACGGAAAGCATGTGGCCCTTGCCAACAAAGAGACCATGGTCATGGCGGGCCCCGTCATTTGGGACAAACTTGCTGAGAATCCTAAGTCTTTCATCACTCCGATTGACTCTGAACACAGCGCCATTTTCCAGTGCCTTTCCGGACGCCCCGAAAAGGAAGTGGAATTTTTGGAAATTACCGCTTCTGGAGGCCCTTTCCGGGAATGGCCTATTGAAAAGTTTGAATCCATTACCGTGGCCGACGCCCTGAATCACCCGGTGTGGAGCATGGGCAAGAAGATTACCATCGACTCTGCTTCCATGATGAACAAGGGCCTGGAAGTTCTGGAAGCCCATTTCTTGTTCCACATTCCTTACGAACAGATCAAGGTGGTGGTTCACCCCCAGTCCATGGTGCATTCCCTGGTGCAGTTCCGGGATGGTTCCTTGATGGCTCAGCTGGGCGCTCCTGACATGCGCATTCCTATCCAGGTGGCACTTACCTGGCCCGACCGCCTGCCGCTGGAGACCAAGCGTCTGGACCTGCCGACGCTTGCGAAACTGACCTTCTTCGAGCCGGACTTCAACAAGTTCCGCTGTCTCGCCCTGGCTTTTGAAGCGGGCCGTCGTGGCGGTATTGTTCCGGCCATGATGAACGCTGCCAACGAGGTGCTGGTAGACGCCTTCCTCAAGGGAAACCTGAAGTTTACCGACATCCCGAAGCATGTGGAAACCATCATGGCGGGCGCTCCTACGGTTTCTGGCCACCTGACCCTGGACCAGGTTCTCGAAGCCGATGCTGAGGCCCGCAAATTGACCGCTGCGCTTATAAAGTAACTGTTTTGTTACAATAAGGGCTCAAAAAACAAAAAACGATACAGTGGGCACAGATGTGTCCAAAAAAGTGGCTCATGTGGGTCCTTTCCCGCTCTTTTGAAAATACATTTAAAAGAGTAAGATAAGGAGTCCATCTATGGTCCGTTTTGGTTTAAAACAGTGCGCCCCCGTGGTCGCTCTTTCGGTCTTTTCGCTAGCCTCTGCTGCGAGTGCCGCCACCGCCTACATTAACCAGGTCGGTTACCGTGTGGGTGATGTGAAGGAATTCACGTTGTTCGAAGGTTCTGGCAATGTGGAAATTGTCGATGCCAGTGGCAAGACTGTGTTGACAGTAACTCCGAGCGAAGCTTCGAGTTGGTCCCCTAGCGGCCAAAATGTATCCCGTGTGAATTTTACGGACTTGAACACTCCTGGTACATATTCCATCAAGGTGGGCGGTCAGGTGGTCCGTTCCGACTTGAAGGTTACTGACAAACCTTTTGAAGATGTGGCAAAGGCGAGCCTCAAGTGGTATTATTACCAGCGGGCCTCCATGGCCCTAGAAGAAACCTACGCGGGTCAATGGAAACGTGCTGCAGGTCATACGAATCCCTCTGCAAGACTTCACAACTCCACCGGAGCTTCGGGTTCAATCAATTCCAGCAAGGGCTGGTATGATGCCGGTGACTATGGTCGCTATATTGTAAACTCGGGCATTTCTACCTACACGCTCCTTTCTTTGTACGAGCACTTCCCGGATTATTTCAAGACTCTCAAGTGGAACATCCCTGCCGATGGAAACCTGCCTGACCTGCTTGCCGAAATCAAGTATAACCTGGACTGGATGCTCACTATGCAGGCGAGCGATGGCGCAGTTTACCACAAGTTGACTACACTGCAGTTCCCGGGCGACGTGATGCCCAATAAAGATACGGAACAACTCTATGTTATCGGTAAGGGTACTGCCGCCACATTTGATTTTGCTGCCGTGATGGCCGTGGCCGCCCGCGTGTACAGGCCCTTCGATGCTTCTTACGCAGATAAGTGCCTGGAGGCTGCCAAGAAGGCCTATGCCTGGGGTGCACAAAATCCGAATGTTCGCTTTAACAATCCCTCCGATGTCGGTACGGGAGACTATGCCGACGGCTCCCTCGGCGATGAAAAACAGTTTGCAGGAACGGAACTTTTTATTACCACGGGAGAAGCCTCTTACAAGACGAGTGGTGCCTCGGTAAATGTTCCGGGCTGGGCTGATGTCTCGGGCCTGGCTACATACGGCATGGCAACACATGCTACAGAATTTGGAGGCTCTGCTCAGTCAGCAAAAGATAGCTTGCTCAAAACCGCCGATAATTTTGTAGCGAGGGCGGCCACGGGTTTTGGGGTTGTGATGGCATCGAATGACTTTGTATGGGGTTCGAATGCGGTAGCGGCTAATCAGGGTGTGTGGCTCTTACATGCCTATTATCTGACTGGTGATAAAAAGTATTACGAAGCAGCTGTAAAGGTTTTGGATTATTTGCTTGGCAAGAACCCGCTTGACATGTCGTTCGTGACGGGATACGGTGCCAAGTCTCCGAAAATGCCTCACCACCGCCCGAGTACGGCTGACGGTGTGACGGATCCTGTTCCCGGTATGATTGTGGGAGGTCCGCAGCCCGGTGGTCAGGATATTACTTCTGATTCCTGGGGTTGTAGCAATTACAAGACTGGTAAGCCTGCGACAACCTATACGGATAACCGCTGCAGCTATGCTACAAACGAGGTTGCCATCAACTGGAATGCTCCCTTTGCCTATTTAGCAGGGGCCATAGAGGCGCTCCATGCAGGGGAAGCTCCGAGTTTTGCTGTAGATGGAGTGGCCTGGGAAGGCGGCCCGGCCGCAATTAAGCCTGCAATTGTCCGTCCATCGAATGCCGAACAGGGCCCGCGCCTGCGTTTTGCTGACCAGATGCTCTATGTTGAGAAGAACGGTAAGCGTTTTGACTTGAAGGGCCATAGGCTGCACTAAATATAAGCGTTGTTGTATTTTACTTTGGCGGGTATAACCCGCCTTCTTTTTTCTACATTTTGCCTTGATGGAATCTATTCTTGACAATGTTTTGATGTTTGTGCTGGGCCTTATCGGGCTGAGTTTTCTCGTGACTATTCACGAGCTGGGCCATTTTTTGGTGGCCAAGTGGAACAATGTCAAGGTGAACACTTTCAGCATCGGTTTTGGCAAGAAGCTTATCAAGTTCCGCCACGGCGAAACGGAATATTGTCTGTCGGCCATACCCTTTGGCGGTTACGTGGCCATGGCGGGGGAGAACCCGGACAAGCTTAAAGAAGGCCAAGTTCCCGACGAGCGGGATTTTGTAGCCAAGTCGGTGGGCGCCCGTGCGGCCATCGCCTTTGCGGGACCTTTCATCAACATCGTTTTTGCTTTTTTGCTCTTGATGGTGCTTTACATGGTAGGTGTCGAAGAGGCCGACAACAAGAATCTTATTGTGGGATTTGTGGCGAACGATTCTTCGGCAGAAATTGCGGGCGTCCAGCCCGGCGATACCATTACCGCCATGAACGAAAAACCTACCCAGGGTTGGGACGATTTTCGCGAGCAGATTGGCGTGAGCCTCGGTGCAGAGGTGGTGCTGGAAGTCCATCGGGGTGGCGCCCCGCTGAACATTACTGTGGTGCCGCAGGAACTGGTGATTCCTGCCCAGGATTCTACGGGCAAGCCCATCAAGATGGGCATTGGCGATATCGGGATTTACCCCCGCAACCGTGTTATGGTACGGCTTCCGCCAGTGGCTGGTTCTGCCGCCGAAAAAGCCGGAATTCTCCAGAATGACACCATTTTTGAGATTAACGGCGAACACATTTCCCGCTACGAAGAAGTGGTGCGTATTATTGACGGAAGCAAGGGTGAGCCTGTAAACATTACGGTTATTCGAAACGGTGACACTCTTACCAAGTCCCTCACTCCCGTCTATAACGAAGAATATGACCGCTATATGGTGGGAATCCAGATGGGCTACGTGCTTTTCCGCGAGACAAAGATTGTGCGTCGCGGACCGGTCGAGGCCTTCACGAAAACTTGCGCCACCAGCTGGAAAATGACCACCAGCATCTTCCGCTATTTCAAGCGCATGTTCCAGGGACAGGTCAAGGTCGACGCGTTCTCCGGTCCGGTCTCGATTGTTGCCGTCATGGGTAACGTGTGGATGAGCGGCTTCCAGGACTTTTTGATGCTTTTGGCCCTTATTAGTATAAATTTGGGAGTGATGAACCTGCTGCCCCTGGCCATTACCGACGGCGGGCTCCTAATGTTCCTCGGAATTGAAAAACTCAGGGGAAAACCCCTTTCTACCAAGACGCAGAGCATTATCCAGAACGTCGCCGCCGCATTCTTCATCAGCTTCTTCGTGTTTATCACGATACTCGACTTCGGCAAGCTCTCGCTATTCCTGAAATGACAACGAACATGTCATCCCCGCGGAGGCGGGCGGACAGCACTTAACAACTTGTTGTTTAGTGCGCATGGCCACCAAGGTGGGGATCTCCTTAATATACAGGTTTTCTTATGATAGACAATGAAATTGAAAATCGCAGCAAGGTCATCGTGCGCACGAGCATCGTGGGCATCGCTACAAACGTGGTGCTTGTGGCATTCAAGGCCGCCATCGGCTTTATCACGGGCTCCATCGCTGTCACGCTCGACGCGGTGAACAACCTCTCCGATGCGCTTTCCTCGGTCATTACCATCGTGGGCGCAAAACTTGCGAATAAACTTCCCGACAAAAAGCATCCGCTGGGTTACGGGCGCATCGAGTACCTGAGCGCCATGATCGTGGCCGCCATCGTGCTGTACGCGGGCGGAACCTCCGCCGTAGAATCCGTCAAGAAAATCATCCACCCAGAAGCCGCCGACTATTCTACGATATCGCTGGTGATTATCGCTGCCGCCGTGGTGGTAAAGCTCGTGCTCGGCAAGTACGTAAAGAGTCAGGGCGAGCGCGTGAATTCCGGTGCGCTTGTGGCATCCGGTGCCGATGCCTTGTTCGACGCTATCTTGTCTGCATCGGTGCTTGCTTCTGCAATCGTGTTCGTGACGACGGGCATTTCGCTCGAAGCCTATGTGGGCGTATTGATTTCTGTATTCATCATCAAGTCCGGCATCGAGATGCTCAAGGATACGCTGGACGATATTCTCGGCAAGCGCACTGACGGCGACACCGCCAAGGAAATCAAAAAAATCCTCACCTCCGAAAAACCCGTACGCGGCGCCTACGACTTGATTCTGAACGATTACGGCCCGAACAAGGCCCTGGCCTCGGTGCACCTGGAACTGCCCGATTCCATGACCGTCGAAGAAGTGGACGTGCTCACCCGCAAGCTGCAACACCGGGTGTTCAAGGAAACGGGCGTCATCCTCACGGGCGTGGGAGTTTATTCGTACAACACCAAGGACGACGAAGCCGCCAAAATCCGTAGCGATGTCTTGAAAATCGTGAAGTCCCACGAATGGGCGCTCCAGATGCACGGATTCTACGTGGATGTGGCCGAAAAGTCACTCCGTTTCGATGTGGTCATGAGTTTCGAAATCACCCCCGAAGAAGGCGTTGCGACCCTCACCAAGGAAATCGGCGAAGCCTTCCCCGAATACGGCGTGCACATCGCCCCCGATGTGGACGTGGGGTAATCGGCTAGAACTTCAGCCGTTTGACGTTGTAGAAATATATCCCCGCGATGACTGCAATCGTGATGACCCAGCTGACGGGGTAGACGACCATCAGCGAGGCGAACGAGTTGTATTTGGGGAACACGAAAATCACCCAGAGGATGCGGATGCCGCAGACGCCTACCATGCAGGTGAGCGCCGGCGGTAGGGACTTGCCCATTCCCGAAAGTGCGCCCGAAAATACGTCCAGAAAAATGTTGATGGCCAAGAGCCCCACCACCACGTACATGCGGATGGATGCGATTTCGATGATCTCGGTATTGGACGTGAACACGCTCAGCATGGGCCTTGCGAAAATGCAGCAGAGAGCGCTCAATACGATGGTGGTGGAGCAGCCGAGCAGAAGCGTCCAGCGGACCGTGCGGCGGCAGCGTTCCATGTTCTTTGCGCCGAAGTTCTGCCCCACGAAGGTCACGCAAGCCTGCGAAAAAGAACTCAGCCAGTAATACACCACGAATTCGTAGTTGAGCGCGATGGACGAGGCCGCCACTGTCGCAGAACCGAGGCTGTTGATGGCCGATTGCAGGCACACGTTGCTGAACGAGAATACGACGCCGCGAAGCCCCGTCGGGAGCCCCACGCGCAAGATGCGGCTCAAGAAGAAGGGCGTCACGCGCAACTTCCAGAACTCCAGCTTGAAAGGCCCCACCTCGTGCAGGAGCATGTAGAACAAGGTAATTCCGCTGATGACGTTGGCAATGACCGTCGCAATCGCAACACCCGATACACCCATGCCAAAGCCCGCTACAAGAATCAGGTTCAATGCCACATTGACGGCTCCCGCCACCATGAGCACGTAAAGCGGCCGCTTTGTATCGCCTTTGCTGCGCAGGATGGCGGCGATGAAGTTGTATATCATCACGAAGGGCATGCCGGCAAAGTAGATTTGCAGGTAAAGTACCGCCATGTCCAAAACATCTTCAGGCGTCGAAATCAATTCAAGAATCGGCCTTGCAAAAAAGATTCCCACGAACGAGAGGAATATCCCGCTGAAGAACGCCACCATCACCGACGTGTGGACGCTGCGGGTCACGGAGCGGTAGCTGCGCGCGCCGATGGAGTTGGCCACCACCACGTTCGCGCCCACGGAAATCCCGACGAACAAGTTGATGAGCATGTTGATGACGAACGTGTTCGCACCCACGGCAGCCAGGGCCTTGTCGCCCGCGAACTGCCCCACCACGGCGACGTCCGCCAGGTTGAACATCTGCTGGAAAATGCTGCTCAGGGCGATAGGGATGGCAAACCTCAGGATTTTTCTCCCGAGGGGCCCGTTCAGCATATCGATGTTCGTCTTTGATGCTGCCATGCACTACCTTGAAAACGGGCGTAAATTTAGTTTTTTTTATTCCTGGAACCGATTGTGAAGGCGCTGTAAAAAACAATTTTTATGGCTATATTTATAGACATGAAAATATGGAAAATCGCAATATTGTTCCTGACGATTTTTTTTACAGGTTGTGCACCTTCGTACCCCTATATTTTTTTAATCAGTGAAAAGGTGGAAAAAGATACCTTGCTCAATGAATCCGTTGTCGACAATTCGCCAAACGATTTGTTTGTACAATTTTCCCAAAATGATTCTACAAGGCAAATACAGATTATGCCACCATACTGGACCTTGTACAGAAATGATTTTGAGAACGGTTATATTATTTGGTACAGGCAAGGTTTGCCTTACAAAAAATTAAATATCATTTACGACAAGAAAAATGAAATGTACCAAGCGCATGTATATGAAAATCTCAGCAAGGTTTCCTTACAACCCAATAAAGAGACTATTTTTCCTGTCAAAGAAGAAATGCTACCGGATTCGAGCAGATTAGTTTTCAGGATTGATTTAGGCGGAAAATATTTTAAACCGATAGGTCATGGCGATTATACAGATTATATTAGCATATATGGATATTTGCCTGATGATGTTCCGTTTGAAAGGTTCCAAATTAGAGTCTTCGAAATAAATGATTCATCACGAACCGAAATTCCCTACGATTACAGCTTTAAGCATAAAATGGAAACTTGTAGCCCACATGTTTGGGTTGGACCTAGGGAACATCCAGTTTGGCACGACGACGATTGCAAAGAAATACTCGCTAATAACAGCAGAAATGAATTTTCCATTTACCTTAATTATTCCGCAAGCGCTAATGAAATCGTTTTATACAAGGATGCGATTCCCTTTCAGACAATTGAATTATCGTACGAATGGCAGGGAGAAAAAATTGAGAATCTGAAAGCAACAACAAACGGGAAAGAATTAGAAACCTCCTGTTATAATGAAAAATACTGGTCCGTTTATTTCGAGAACTATTTTTCCAAACCATAACGCCACTCTCCAACATATTCGCTAGAACTAGAAGCGGCATATGGTTATTGCTAATCAAACTTTTTTACGGTTTTACTTGACAGAGCCTTTTAAATAGTGTACATTCGTGCGAGCAAACGAAATAAAGGAGAACTTTATGGAAATGAAATTTTGTCAAAGCTGCGGAATGCCGCTCACACCGGAAATCTTGGGCACCAACGCCGACGGCAGCAAGAACGAAGAATACTGCATCTACTGCTATAAAGACGGCGCCTTCACCGGCGACTTCAACATGGAGCAGATGGTCGAATTCTGCTCGCAGTTCGTCGATGAATTCAACAAGAATACAGGCAAGAGCCTTACCCGCGAAGAGTACAAGGCGGAATTGCGCAAGTATTTCCCGACACTCAAGCGCTGGCGCCTCCCCGCGGACCAACTGCCGCATGCCACATCGCCCATGAAGCAGAAGTTCATTGAAGAAGTCAATGCTCTCGGTATTAAGGACATGCCGAAAATCGACAACCTCTTTGTTCTGCAGGGCTCGTTCATCAATCAGGAATACAAAATCAACGGCAACAGCGTCAAGCTCCTGGACGATAATGCAAGCTACTGGGGAAACCAAGTTGAAAAGATTGGTGCTGAAGGCCGCTGCTTCGGAATCGCTTGTGACGAGCATTACATTCTCGTGAGCGAATACGGCAAGAACGGTGCCGACGCCGAAATCGTCGTATTCAAGAAACGGTAATGTTTAAGATATTACGCCTCTTTCCCGAGAACGGCGCGGGCCAGTTGGTCGGCGCACGAAGTCGGCTTCCCGCCGCAGGTGTTGCCCAGGAGCTTTGCCGCGATATCTTCGGCGCTCATGCCTTCGCAGAGCTTTGCGATGGCCTTCAAGTTCCCGTTGCATCCGCCCGTAAAGCGGATGTTTCTGATTTTGTCTCCGTCGCGCGTGAACTGGATGGTCGTCGCGCAAACGCCTCTGGTCTTGAAAGTCTCTTCCATGTGTGTCTCGGGGTTGAATGTACGCTAAATATAGAATGATTTTTTATTTTTTACGGTGCCATGACTGCATCGAACAAAACAAAAGAGAACATTGCGAAAGCCTTTGTCGCCCTTACCGAGCAAAAGCCCATCAACAAAATTACCGTTCGGGAAATTGCGGCAAAAAGCGGCGTTACCACCGTTACGTTCTACAACTACTTTCTCGACAAGTACGACCTTGCGATTTGGCTCCATGTGAAGGAATCCAAGAAAATCATGGCGAAAATCAACGGCAGGTATGAATGGAAAAATACGCTGCTGGAAGGCCTCCGTTATTTTGCGAAGAACAGAAACTTTATGCTGAATGCCCTGAACCATACGGGGGGACATAACGGATTTTTGCGTCGGGTGGAACGCATCAACGAGGAACTTCTGACGGCGGAAATCAAAAAGAAGTTTGAAAAGAAAACCTTGCCTCTGGACATTCAATATGCAATCAAGGTCTATTGTGCAGGAACGGTGCGCGTTTTGTTTGACTGGCTTGTCTATGGAATGCCCGTTCTCGTCGAGGACTTGGCAAAGTATTTCGAAGAAAGCCTGCCCCAGCCGCTCCACCGGTTTTTGCTTCGCGATGCGAAACCGAGACATGCGAAAGATTGATGTCGGACCAATCAAATTTTCTTTACACTTTGGCCATTGTGTAAATTGACTTTCGGCTGCCCCGAACTATATTTTCTAAAAAGGAAAACTATATGGAAATCAAGGCAGTCAAGTTCAGGAAAGGCGGATTCCGCGGATAGGACGCAATATGCCACAGAAAACTTTTCGCGAACGCTTAGAAGATTACGCACTGAAAAAATACGGGGTTGTGCCGGAGCATCTCTGGCCAAGCAATCCTGGTAATGCCATATTGCGCCACAAGGAAAACGAGCGGTGGTTCGGCCTTCTTGTAAACATCCTGCGCAACAAGCTCAAACTAGAGGGCGACGACCGAGTCGATATCATTACCCTGAAGGTGGCAAGCGTGGAGCATGCCGCCGAGTACCTGCAATTGCCGGGGTTCAGGTACGGGTACCCCCATGGGCATGGCAACTGGATAACTGTGTTGCTGGACGGTTCCGCAAAATTTGCAGATGTCAAGAAGGCTCTTGACGAAAGTTTCGAAGTGACCGAAAAAAAGGGCCCCGCCAAACGGGGCGTGTCAAACTGGCCAAATAAGCGATTTAAATAAACTAAATCCACAAGGAGACTCCCAATGGAAATCAAGGCAGTCAAGTTCCGTAAAGACGGATTCTATACACAGCCCTTTGCCTTTGGCGGCGAAGAGGGCGCTGAAAAGTTTGACAAGAATGTCCGCTACAGGGGGAGCCTGCAAAACTACCTGATAGATACCGGCGACGAGGTTATCCTGGTGGATACGGGACTCCCGGCAGGCACGCCGGAGGAATCCCCCGACGAAAACAGCATCGCCTTTACCGGCCGCGACATCTGTACCTACATGGAGGCTTTCGCCGCATTGGGATACAAGCCGGAACAGGTGACGAAAATCCTTCTGACCCACAGGCATTCCGACCATTCGGGCGAACTGAAATCCTTCCCGAACGCCAAAATCTACGTGAACGCAGAAGAAACTTCTGCCGACGAGCTGCAAGGGCTTTCGAATATCGTTCCCGTGCACTTTGCAAGCGGGGCTTACTACAACTTCCCCGAAAGCGAAAAAATCCGCGACGGCATTTATTTTGTCAAGGCGAAGGGGCACACCAACGGCAACAGCCTTGTCATCGTCGAAAACGACGGACTTTTCTACATGCTCCATGGCGATATCACCTATGTAGACGAGGCCCTGTACCAGAACAAGCTCTCTGTCGTATACGACGACCTGGCGGAAGCCCGCAAGACCATGGACCGTGTCCGCGAATTTGTCAAAAATCACCCTACTGTCTACTGCGGAACCCACACGCCCCAGGGCTTCGAAAGTCTTGAGGCGAAGCGGGTGATTGACCTGGAAAAGCCTGTCGAGACGATTCCCCCGGGAGAAATCGTCTTCAAGACTGCCAGCGGAAAATACGTCTGTTCCGACAGGACCGGAGTCAACACCGCGGTTTATTGTTCCGGAAAGGCCTTTGTTTTTGATAATTCCGGAGAAAGCACTGCTGTTCTGGAATCCGAACAGGACGCGATGCTTATCAAACTCATAAATGAAAATCTTTTTGCGGTTACACGGGATCAGCTTTGCAAAGTTGAAAAATAATTGAAAGAGGAGGCTTTTGCCGCTTTTGAATTTTGTTTCGATAATTTATGATGCCCTTGCAATTTTTATTGTTATAAAC
>CALATK010000243.1 GCA_937891805.1 uncultured Fibrobacter sp.
CAGGCAAATCTTTTTGCGCTTGACGCTCAGGTCCAAAAGCTTTTTTGCCTGGGCGAGCAGTTCTTGCCGGACTTCTTGCACCACGTTTTCGTAGGGCTTGAAGTCTGCCTGCATGGTGCCGAAATTCCCCCGCATGTGGTTCAGCACCACAGAGGCTCCGGTCTTTGCGACTACCGAGGGCATATCGGGATCCATGGTGCAGGCGCTGATGTCGTTTACGATGTGGGCGCCCAGGCGCATGCATTGCTCGGCGACCTTCGCCTTGGTGGTATCTACAGAAATAAGGAACTCCCGGTGTCCGGGGTTTCCCAGGTCTTCAGAAATATCCTGCAGCTGAGCAAGGCTTTCTACCACAGGGCATACCCGGTCCATTTCTTCTTGCTCGCTTACAGGAGTACTTCCCGGCCGGCTGCTTTCGCCGCCGATGTCCAGAATGTCTGCCCCCTGCTGTAGCAAGCCAACGGCGTGCTCGTAAGCGGCGTCCGGAGTGGCGTGTGTCCCGCCGTCAAAAAAACTGTCCGGCGTCACGTTCACGATTCCCATGACCAGAGGGGTGGCGCAGGGGAAAATCCTGTTCCCGACGGTCCAGGGAAGTGCACGGCTTTTTTCCAGGACGGATTTCAGCATCTTAGGAATGTTCCTGGGGCGGCTCCACGGCGGTTGCCTGGCTCGTGCCATCGCTGGCCGTTGCCGGACCATCGGCGGGCTTGGGCTTGATTTCTGCGACGGTGGCGTTTGCGTCTGCTGCAGGGGCTAGCGGCGGCTGTTTTCCCGGGTCCGGCGGGGGAGTGTTTTCCCGCTTTTTCTTTTCGGCCAGTTCTTCCAGGGCCTGGTACTGGCGGCTCTTCTTGGTGCCGGGAAGCTTTTCGCCTGCCATGACCTTGTCGATTTCTTCACGGTCCAGGACTTCGAATTCAAACAGCGCTTCCGCAAGGTCGATCAACTTGTCCTTGTTTTCTTCCAGCAGCTTGCGTGCCGCAGCATCCATACGCTTGATAAGCCCGTTGACGGCGTTGTCGATTTTTTCCGCCATCATTTCGGACATTTCTTTGGGCTTACTGATTTCGCGGCCCAGGAACACCTCACCGTCGGTGCGGCTGTAGCATACCGGTCCGATTTCTTCGTCGAACCCCCATTCGGTCACCATCTTGCGGGCCAGTTCTGTCGCCCGCTGGATATCGTTGCTGGCGCCGGTGCTCTGGTGGTTGAAGAAGATAAGTTCGGCAAGGCGGCCGGACATCATGATCATGATGCGTTCTTCGGCGTATTCCCGGCTGTAGCTCACCTGGTCCCGTTCCGGCAGGCTCATGGTGACGCCCAGGGCGCGGCCGCGGGGGATAATGGTAATCTTGTGGAGCGGGTCGCTGTGCTTGCACAGGAGCGTCATCAGGGCGTGGCCCGCTTCGTGGTAGGCGGTGTGCCGCTTTTCTTCGTCGGTCATCAACAGCGTGCGGCGTTCGGCACCCATGCTGAGCTTGTCCCGGGCTTCTTCGAAGTCCAGCATGGTGACCTTCTTGTTGTTGAAACGTGCGGCCAGGAGCGCAGCCTCGTTCACCAGATTTTCCAGGTCGGCACCGGCAAGTCCCGGCGTACCCTTGGCAATGGCGGAAACGTCCACATCCTTGTCCAGGGGCACCTTCCGCTTTTTCAGGTGAACCTTCAAAATCTCTTCGCGGCCCTTCAGGTCGGGGAGTCCCACCACGATTTGCCGG
>CALATK010000244.1 GCA_937891805.1 uncultured Fibrobacter sp.
AGGCGGTGGAACGCCGCATGTCCCAAATGTCCATCGCTGGACTCAGCGTGCTCCGGGTCATCCACGGGGGCGGGAACCCCGCCTACGGCAACGTCAAGAAGATTATCGACCGCAAGGTCCGCTCCGAATGGCGAAACCGGGTGGTTTTCTACCGCACCGAAATCGAAAATGCCGGTTCCAGCATCCTGAAAATCGGCAAACCCGCCCCAAAAACGAAAAAATAACCCGACGAACCCTTTAATACGGAATAAACTCAGCCTGGTAGAGCGCTTGCTTCGGGAGCAAGAGGTCGTAAGTTCGACTGAATCGGCGATGAACGAAGTGAATACAGCCGATTCAGAGATTAAGCCAAAGGCTTAACCCGTAGGGCAAAAACCGTAACAAAGTTAGGTTTTTGTCTCATCTCGCTAAAAAATTTACATTTGACCTTTAATTTTTCGTCTTTTTTAACTATCTTTGAGCCACAAAACCGGAATATAGCTCAGCCTGGTAGAGCGCTTGCTTCGGGAGCAAGAGGTCGTGAGTTCGAATCTCGCTATTCCGATACGAAAGGCACCCCCTGTGGGTGCCTTTTTCGTATCGGAATATTACGCGAGATGAGAACTCACGAAGTGAGTTCGACTACCGCGGAGCGGAACGAAGTGAAACGCGACGCGGGAGGCCTTGACCGTGCAAAGCACGGCAAGCCCGTAGGGTGAAACGGGAATGAAATGACCGTTTCAGCAATCTCGCTATTCCGATGCCAAACTGCACGGAGATCCCCGCCTGCGCGGGGATGACATCCTACCCCCACCTTCGTTCCGGTTCGGGGCAATGGTCCTCATGACCGTCGGGCCAGACCCATACCTCGTCGGCAAAAAGGCACTCCGGAGATTTCCCGTCACAATCCTTACCAGACACAGCACAAGAACCGCCTCGGACTTCGAAATACAGACTTCCTTCGCAACGAGCCCTGTCGGAGTGCAGATCTTTCCGTAGCCGTTCCACGGCACCTTCGGGCAAGGCAAACCTTTCCCGCAATTCTCGTGACGCACAGCCCAAAAACACCACCGGATTCCACTTGATCCGACTAATGCCGACTCGTTCCGCCCATCGCAAAAGTTCCGACGCAGAACCCGCATTTTCCCGATGGAGCGTCACCTGCAGTGAAACAGCGGCCACAGCCTGCGAACTATCGCCCTCCAGCAACAGCCTACGAACATCCAGCAGTTTTTCCACATTGGCTTTCCACTCGTCTTCAGGCAATCCCCCCGTCTCGCAGGAAAGGCTACTCACCTTGATGTCGCTGCAGGCAAGCAGCAAGCGTTTCATCCCTTCGTCACTTCCCCACCTTTTAGGAAAACTTCCGTTGGTGGTCAGGTTCATAGGAATCCCGAGGCTCCCGCACAATTCCAGCAGTTCGTCAAAATGAGAATAAAGTAAAGGCTCTCCCATGGTGGAAGGAATCACCTCCCGCACACCTGCATATTTTTCAATGGAACGCCGAGCCACTTCTATGGGCATTTCGCCAAAGCCGGAGGGCACTCCCCGCTGGTTCAAAAAACACAGCGGGCAGTGTAAATTACAAGTGTCCGGATTGGTCAGTAAAGTCAGACGGCGCATGGGATAATTCTGATTTCTGACTTCAGAATTCGGAGTCATAATTCCGAACTCCAAAATCCAAATTCTGAATTATTTGTTCTCTCTCAGGTACTTAATCGCCGCAAGTGCCGCCCTGGCGCCTTCGCCTACGGCTACAGACACCTGCAAGATACCGCCGGTGCAGTCCCCCGCCGCATAGAGTCCCGGAAGGGTGGTCTGCAAATCGCCGTCCAGCACAAGCTTTCCCTGGTCAAAGGCGGCACCCGCCTTCAGTGCCAAATCCGTAGCGTTGGCGCTACCTAGGGCAACAAACAGCCCGTCAAATTTTTCTTCTGAACCGTCTTCGTAGCGCACGCCCTGAAAAGCACCTTCGCCTAGCAGCCCCTGCAAATGCCGCTTTTCGATGCGGACCTTGTCTGGGAATTTTGCAGAAACTTCTGCACCGTTGGTCAAAAGGGTTGCAGAACCCACCACCTGCAAAAGTTCTTCGGTTTCGTGAAGGGCATATTCGCCGCTCCCTAGCACGGCCACGTTCTTGCCCTTGTAAAAGAAGGAATCGCAGACAGCGCAATAACTAACCCCGTGGCCTTCCATCTCGGCCATTCCCGGCAGCGGGTGCTTTTTGCGAGCAGCGCCGGTAGCCATGATGCAAACCTTACCATGATAAGATGCCGTAAGCCCCTTGGCCACAAACTGCGAACCGTCGAACATCAGGTCCATCACTTCGTCATCTACAATCTGTGCGCCAAGATCCAGAGCCTGCTTCTTGCCTACCTGCAAAAGCTCTTCGCCGGTCAGGGGCTTTTCCAGGCCGTAATAGTTCTGGATAGCATGGGCTTTAGAAAGTGCACCGCCATCCTTGCCCACCAACAGCACATCGAGCCCAGCACGGAGCCCGTACAGCGCCGCAGAAACACCTGCAGGACCATATCCCAGAATCAAGATATCCGCTTCAAAGTTATCCATCTCAGCCTCCTCAGGAATTAAGCCATCGTTTCCTTGATGCGGGCCCATCCGTCTTCGGGAATCTGGGCGCCCATCACCTGCACCACTTCGTTAGAAACAACGCTTCCCAGGTTGCCGGAGCGTTCCATATCCCAGCCGTTCATGTAGCCGTACAAAAATCCCGATGCCCACAGGTCGCCTGCGCCGGTGGTGTCAATGGCCTTTGCAGAACCGGCCTGCACGCGGGTCACCACGCCATCTTTAGAAATCAAAGCGCCACGCTTACCGATTTTTACCACGGCCACCTTCGCCTTCTTGGCAAGCACATCCAGTGCCGCCTCTTCCTTGACGCCGGCGTAGGCAAAGGCCTCGTCTTCGTTGGCGATAATGATGTCAATCATCTTTTCTTCGAAAAGTTCATCGAACAGTTTGCGGCAGGCATCCACCACACCGAAGCTGCTAAAGTCCAAAGCCGTTTCTACGCCCAGACTACGGGCAAGGGTAAAGGCCTTCTTGAAGCACTCCCCGTTGAAGGCGCGGTAACCTTCGGCGTAAAGCAGGCCCACGTCGTCATAGAGGGCGGGCACAAAGTCATCGCTCCCTAAAAAGTCAGACGCCCCAAGGTAAGTCCACATGGAACGCTGGGCATCGGGAGTCACCGCCGAAAACACACAGCCCGTAGCCGCACCGGAAAGTCCCAGCTTGGATTCCACACCGTTTCGTTCCAGGTGTTTCTGGAAAATTTTTCCCAAGTCGTCGTCACCGATTTTAGAAATAAAGGCGGCCCTGCCCCCTAGGCGCGAAAGTCCCACCATGGTATTGCAGGTAGAACCCCCAGGCACACGCACGGGATTTTTCAGCGACAGCAGGAACTTTTCCATCTGAGGCCAGTCCACCATGTTCATGCCGCCCTTCTGCACTCCCTGGGATTCAATCCAGGAGTCATCCACATTGGCCAGAATATCTACCAGGGCTGCGCCCATTCCCAAAACTTTTTTCATCAGTAACCTCTCCTACGGCGCAGCCTCTCGCTGGCCTTCAACAAAAACTGCCGTTCAGATTCCGTCAGTGACTGGATTCCTTCTGCATTGACTTTTTTCAGGATTTCATCCATCCGCTTCTGTTCGTCTATGTAAAAGACTTCGCCTTCCAGAACTTCAGGCTCTTCGACACGAGCTTCTGTCCTTTGCCCATCCCGATTTTCGGTATCAAAGGGATTGTTCCATTTTTTATAGCGGCCAGGGTGCTTGGAGAACAAGCGGAAAAAACCGGACAATGGCGAATTGTAAAGAATACTGGAGCTCTTGGTAAACACATTCTGGTACAAGGCCATATAAACAAAGCCCGCCACCACGCCACCCAAATGGGCAAAGTGGGCAATGGTATCGCCGGTATTTGCAAACATCACATCAAAGGCGACCATCACCCACATGGCATGCTTGATTTTCATGGGAATAATGAAGAACATCAAGATGCGTCTTTCCGGGAAAAACTTGTAATAAGCAACAAACACGCCCATCAAGGCACCAGAGGCTCCGATAATGGGATTATGGGTGAGTCCCAAAATACTCATGCCAACACTGAATATGGCCGCAAATATTCCACAGAAGAAATACATGAAGGCAAAATGCTTGGTACCCATCCATTCCCCGACCTCTGCACCGAACATCCAGAGCATCAGCATATTGAAAAAGAAATGCATAAAATCCACATGAATAAACATGTAGGTCACGTAACGCCAAGCCTCAAAGGGTGCGGTCGGCAAAAAGGCTCCAAAGTAGAGGATATACTCCTGAAGCGAGCCATATCCAACACCGGGCAGATTCAAATGCAGTCCCAGCATGCCGCCCACGATGGCCGCAATCGCAAACACCACAGCGTTTGAAATCAGCAGGACTCGAATAACTTTGGGTAAGAATCGAAAAGGAGTCATAGTTAACGGCTAGTTTTCAACAACAATGGGATGACTTCAACATGGACATAGTTCGAAAGTAATTCTCGACCGTCCACCGTATCCGAGACACCGGCCTTCAAGAGTTCGCGAACCACGGAACTGCTTAGCGACAGGTGTTCCGAAGCGCTGGAGAAAATAACCGTTTCGCATTCGGGATAAAGAGTCCGATTGTTCCAGGCGATGGACTGTTCATATTCAACATCCATAGCACCGCGCACGCCCCGGACCAAAAACTTCGAACCGACGCTTTTCATAAAATCCACAGTCAGTCCATCATAAGATGTCACTTTCACGTTCGGGATTCCGGCAACGGACTTGTTTATGAAGGTCAGGCGGTCCGATTCCGAAAACATGTTCTTCTTGGAAGCATTTACGGCAAGGACTATCCACAGCTCATCAAAAAGGGCAGCGGCTCTTTTGACAATGTCCAGGTGTCCCAAGGTAAACGGATCAAAGGATCCTGCAAATACAGCAATTCTTTCCATGCTGTAAATATAGTCAATAGGGGTTAGGTTTTAGGGGTTAGGGGTTAGGATTTAGGGGGGGGGGAGCGTTGTGAGGATGACGTTCCTACGACCTACAAATCACCAACGAGGATTCCCCATAGCGGCGGACCTGAACCAGTCCAGCGTCGGAGGCCTCTTTGACCCATGCAGGCAGATTTCGACTGGGCGCTTCGAACACGGCCACACCATTAGGATTCAGCCACTGCCAGAAAGAGCGCAAGTCCGGATATTCCATATCCTTGAATGGCGGATCTGCATATATCAAATCAAAGCCGCCTTCGGCACACAGTTCCTCTTTTTCCAGGGCCAAGGCATTCTTTTCGTACAAAGTAAGTTCCTTTTCCAGGGACAATGCCTTGTACCCCTGCAGCAAAAGATGCGCTTGGGAATGAACCATTTCCACAGCCACCACATGGGCCGCTCCGCGGCTCAAGGCCTCAATTCCCATAATGCCCGAACCGGCAAACAGGTCCAGCATGCGGAATCCATCAATGCTTTGCAAAATGTTAAAAAGAGCCTCACGGGTCCTCGAACCCGTTGGCCTAGTTTTCATGCTGGGAGGAGAAGGGACCATCCGTCCACGAAGGTCCCCACCCGTAATGCGAATAGGCATTTAAGGAACCACGAACATCACGAACTGCATTGAGCTCTGGATGTCACGCTTGGCAAAAATCATTTCCATCTTCGTGACGCCTACACGAACTGGAGATTCCAGCAGGGCAGAAGCAAAATTCTGCAGTTCCGGAAAATCCGAATTGGCAGACACCGTGTAAGAGTAGCGTTTGTACACGCCAAAATCCTCTACGGCAGGCTTTTCGAGCCCCTTGAAATTCAGTTTGGCATTGGTTGCAAGAGCCTTCAACGCCTTGAGTTCTTCTGCAACTTCGGCCGTCTTCACAAAGTTCTTAACAGCTGCCAAGTTCGGCGAGGAAACATTAAACAAGCCAAAAGCGGTAATGTCCGTAGCTGGAGCATTTTCCGGCAGCGGATGATACCGGCGGATCACATTCTGCCGCACCGAGAGGCGGCGCAGCATGGATTGATCCCGGTCATCACTTATCAAACCGGATTCGCCGAGGGCTTTGCGGTAGATGGAGTGGGCCTCAAAGTGGCGTGCCGCCGCCCATGATACCGCTGAAACGATCATCAACGGCACCAGCAGAATATAGCTGCCGGTAACTTCCGCGATCAGAAAGACCCCGGTCAACGGTGCTCGCAGAACGGCACTGAATACTCCGCACATGCCGATAACGACAAAGTTTGCTTCCTGCAGCGAAGCCAGTCCGGATAAATTTACCAGTCTGGCAAAGGCAAACCCGGTAAATGCTCCAATGAACATCGTGGGAGCGAAAATTCCACCGTCACCGCCGCACTCTACAGTGAGAACCGAGGCGGCGGCTTTTATAAATATTGCAGCAAAAATGACCAGCACTGCCACCATCGGAAAGGGCAGGTGTCCCAGAAAAGGCGATCCGGCAGCAACTTTATCCATCTCTCCGGAAAATAATCCCATCACAAATGAATACCCCTGTCCCCTCAATACCGGGAAAAATGCCAGCAGTACGCACAAAGTCATGCCGCCGGCAAAAACTCTGCGATGGGGAGAGGCTATTTTTCGCTTGATAAATGCAGTCAACCCGTAAACCAGACGGATAACGAAAACTCCGATCACCGCACAGAATAATCCGCAGAAAAAGTAAAACGGGACCGCACTGTTTTCCCATGGTACCGGAATTGCCGGCAGTGCCAGCTCGTGATG
>CALATK010000245.1 GCA_937891805.1 uncultured Fibrobacter sp.
TTTGACGGAGCAGCCTTCTTGACAGGAGCCTTCGCCGGGGCAACCTTCTTTGACGGTGCTTTCGCTGGTGCCGTCTTCTTCGCGGGAGCGGCCTTTTTAGCGGGTGCGGCCTTCTTTGCCGGTGCCGCTTTCTTCGCAGGGGCCGCTTTCTTCGCAGGGGCCTTAGCCGGAGCAGCCTTCTTAGCTGGCGCCGTCTTCTTCGCAGGAGCTACCTTCTTGGCAGCAGCCTTTGCGGGAGCGGCCTTCTTGACAGCAGCCTTTACAGGGGCTTTTTTCGCAGGTGAACCTTTTTTCTTTGTAGCCATAGATTACTTCTTTTCCAGAATTTTGATGTTTATAATGGGATCGCCCTGTTCAATGCGGCAAACGACGTCTTGCCCGGACAAAACTTTTCCAAAAACAGTATGCTTGCCATCTAGATGATGCTGCGGCAACTGTGTTATAAAGAACTGTGATCCGTTGGTGTTGGGACCACGGTTGGCCATGGAAATCACACCAGTTTCATGTTTAAGTTCACTAATTTCGTCATCAATGGTATAGCCCGGACCACCCTTGCCATTCCCTTCGGGATCTCCCCCCTGAATCATAAATCCAGGAATCACCCGGTGGAACGTCAGTCCGTTGTAAAAGCCCTTATTTGCCAACTCCACAAAGTTCGCCACCGTATTGGGCGCAGCCTTGAAATCGAGGGAAAGGACAATTTCACCTTCGTGGGTGGTAATAATCGCCTGAATTTCTTTAATCTCCGAATAGTCCTTGTTAAAAACCTTGCCTTCGGCAAAGGAAAACTCAACGGCAAACAATAAAGCTACAAAAACACGGAAAATAAACTTCATAGGTGAGCAACTACCCCATTTTAAATATCGATGGTAATATAGAAAAAGTAAAGGGACAAGGCAAAAAAATAAAAAAACTATGGGCGGATTTCTATATTTGTGCTGACCTTAAAAGAATTTCCCTATGCCGCAAAACGACAACATCAGAAATTTCAGCATTATCGCCCATATCGACCACGGAAAATCCACCCTGGCCGACCGCCTTATCGAACTGACCAAGACCGTTTCCAAGAACGAGATGACGAACCAGCTGCTGGACGACATGGACCTGGAACGGGAACGCGGCATTACCATCAAGGCCCACGCCATCCGCATGGTTTATGAGCGGAATGGGCAGGAATACATCCTGAACATGATCGACACCCCGGGGCACGTGGACTTTACCTACGAGGTGAGCCGTTCCCTGGCGGCCTGCGAAGGCGCCATCCTGGTGGTGGACGCAAGCCAGGGAATCGAGGCCCAGACCCTCAGTAACCTTTACCTCGCCATCGAAAACGACCTGACGGTAATCCCCGTGCTGAACAAGGTGGACCTGCCGGGAGCACAGCCCGACCATATCGCCCAGCTGGTAGGCGACCTTCTGGGCTACGACCCGGACAAGATTCCCCGGATTTCGGCAAAGACGGGCCTGAACGTGGGCGAAGTCCTGGACAAGATCGTTGACGAGATTCCCGCCCCCAAGGGTGACAGCGGAAAGCCCCTGAAGGCCCTGATTTTTGACTCCGTCTATGACAGCTACCGCGGGGTCATCAACTACATCCGTATCGTAGAAGGCTCCATCAAGGCGGGCATGAAAATCCGCATGATGAAAACCGGCGGCGAATACATGGTGACCGAAGTGGGCACCTTCAGCATGCACCGTGACCCCAGGCCCGAACTTACCGAAGGTATGGTAGGCTACGTTCTTGCCAACGTCAAAACCATCAGCGACGTTAAAATTGGCGACACCCTGACCGATTCAGCAAACCCCGCCGCAGAACCGCTCCCGGGTTACAAGGATATTTTGCCCATGATTTATTCGGGCATCTACCCTATCGACCCCGAAGACTACAAGGATTTGCGCGAAGCTTTGGAAAAACTCCGCCTGAACGACTCCGCCCTGAGCTGGGAACCGGAAACTTCCGACGCCCTGGGCTTCGGTTTCCGCACCGGATTCCTTGGGCTTTTGCACATGGAAATCGTGCAGGAACGCCTGGACCGCGAATTCGGCGTGGATATCATTACCACCGTACCCAACGTGGAATACCACGTGTACATGAGCGACGGTACCATGGTAAAAATCGAGAGTCCCTCCAAGCTCCCCGACGCAAGCCGCTACGACCACATCGAAGAGCCCTACGTCAAAGCCCAGATTTTTACACCCAAGGACTACGTAGGCGCCCTCATGACCCTCTGCGAAGAAAAGCGCGGGGAATTCGAGACCATGGAATACATCGACGAGGAGAAGGTCATTCTCAAGTACAACCTGCCTCTCGCCGAAATCATGTTCGACTTCTACGACCGCCTCAAGTCCGTGAGCCGCGGCTATGCCGGCCTGGACTACGCTCCCAGCGAATACCGGCGGAACAACCTTGTAAAGCTGGACATCTTGCTGAACGGCGACCCGGTGGACGCCTTCTCGGTGATTATCCACAGGGACAAGGCCAGCACCTACGCCAACGCCATCTGCGTAAAGCTGAAAGACCTGATTCCGTGGCAACAGTTCGACGTAGCCATCCAGGGAGCTATCGGCGGAAAGATTATCAGCCGTTCTACCGTAAAGGCCGTGCGCAAGGACGTGCTGGCCAAGTGCTACGGCGGTGACATCACCCGCAAGCGCAAGCTCCTGGAAAAGCAGAAAGAAGGCAAGAAACGCATGAAGAGCATCGGTTCGGTGGAAGTCCCGCAAAAGGCGTTCCTGGCCGTACTTTCCCTTTCGGACAATTCCAACGGAAACGGCGACTAGCTCCGCCATTCACTTTCTGGTATGGCTTCTCTCAGGCACATCGTCAACAAGCGTCAGCTACGGAATTCCAAGGCATTCATTTTCTTCTTGGTCTTTTTGCTGGTGCTGTTTTTCGCTGCGGCCCTGTACGGCAGGTTTTACGTGCTGGAGCCCTTAAGGCTCAGCGACTCCGCCATGTACCCCAAGTTCAAGGAAGACGACGTGGTCTGGATATGCAAGCTCCCCCGCTGCATTGATGAACTAAAAGTAGGCGACATCGTCTGGGCCCGCCAAAAGAACAGGGAAACTTTGGTCCGCAGAGTGCTGGCCATGCCGGGCGACAAGGTCAAGTTCTACAATAACGGTAAAGTCCGCGTCAAGAACAAGACCAAGCAGCTTGATGACGAAGAGGTGTTCATCGAAACGCGGAAGATAGATGTTCCCAAGAAGGGCGATACCCTTTACATGAGCAAGCTGAACGATGTGGAACAGGATTATGCCATCAACATCATGATGGAGCAAAGCATTCCCTTCTACATCAAGACATCCCTTTGGCAGGGAGAACGGGAACTCCCCCTGGACATGCTGGGGGCCCTGAAACTCGGGAACCGTCAAGTCAGCCTTAAAGAGGTGGACCTTCTCCCCTGGCAAGACCGCTACTTGCTGGAACTGCAAGTTTTCCAGCGGGAAATCGGAAGCACTCCTGTAAAAATCAAGCGGGAATTTTACAGCAAGGCAGACTCCAGCCGTATTGAAAAAATCGTCGCACAAGAAGATTACTACTTCGTCATCAGCGAAAAACTAAAGCACGCCCCGGATTCTCGCGAACTGGGATTCTTTTCCAAGTCACAATTGCTCGGTAGATACGTCTATTCCCACCGGCACATTCCAAAAGTGGCCGGTGACTACCTGGACAAAATTACAGTCTTCTTGAAAGACGTTCTGGACCTGAGTTCCGCTAACTAAGTTTGTCCTTGACCACCATGATGCCGCTCTGTTCCAGCTTCGGGTAAGAGCGCATTCCTTCGCCACCCTTGCCTTCGTCCAGGACCTGCAAGAGTTCGCCCTTGGCAGAGTATAGCAAGAGCTGCCACGGCCCATTGGGAGCGTTGAAGTAGCCGGAGTTCTTCTGCACATTGCGCTGGAAGGTGCGGTTTAGGCGGTCGGCCACACTTCTGGCCTGCACCAAGGAGATGTCGGCCAGAGACCAAGAGATCGGAGTGCCGCCCATGTCGAAAATCAGCAGGGCTTCGGCATCGGATTCCTCTTTCATGGTGAACTTCCAGCTGAAACTCTGCCAGCTGGTGCTCAAGTCCAGGATACGGCCGTTGGCATAGGGCGTGTAAATTTCGGCATCTTTCTTGATGTTCACGTTCAAGGTACGGGGCTTGTCCGCCTTGGCGCGCATACTGAAAATGTAGGTGACCCCGTTCCGGAGCGGCAGATGCTGCTTGAACTGGAGTCCCCAGGTTTCCTTGCCGCCTTTGGTGATGTCGAAACGGACCACGCCGTCTTCGACCTTGACGTCGGCCTTGCCACCCCAGAAATCGGTGACCCAGTTTTCCAGCGGGTTCTCGTCAGAAAAATCACCGTTCTGGATAAGATTTGTTCCTGTTCCCTGGAACCCGGTGACATAGTCCTTGTTCTGGATAAAATTCGGAATCACGCTGGTATTCTGGATTCCGAGAGGGCTATCCACCGCCACTTCCTTGCCCCAGCCCACAAGCGTATTGAAGGAACTATGGGCGGTCATGTCCATTTCGGGACTGTCGTAATTTCCGGGACCCCAGCTCCAGGCCATCCAACCAATGTTCAGGCGTTCCGCCTCGGCCATAATATGCTTATAGGGGATTTCTTTAGCACCGCCGG
>CALATK010000246.1 GCA_937891805.1 uncultured Fibrobacter sp.
CGATATCGCTGGCCTCGCCGCCCAGGGCAAGGTCCACCCGTTCCGCGATCCGGCCTACAAGAACGGCTCCATCCTCGTCTCGAACCAGAACTTCGGTTGCGGTTCCAGCCGTGAACACGCTCCGCAGGCCCTGAAGCGCTGGGGCATCCGCGCCATCATCGCCGAAAGCTACTCCGAAATCTTCTTCGGTAACTGCGTCGCTATTGGCGTGCCCTGCTACAAGGTGAGCCACGAAGTTGCAGACAAGATCCTCGCCTGGATCGAAGCACACCCGAGCGAAGAACTCGTGACGAGCACCGAAAGCCGCACGCTCAAGATGGGTGACGAAACCATCGAGCTGATACTTGCCGACGGCCCCCGCGGTCAGTTCCTCGACGGCTCCTGGCACGCACGCTCCGCCCTCATGGCCAACGCCGACAAGGTGCAGGAACTCGCTGCTAAGCTGCCTTACATGAACTTTCTCAAGTAGGAAGTAGACGGTAGGAAGTAGGAAGTGATCTCCTACCCCACATTGTCCTCCCGGACCTGTTCCGGGATCGCCTTTTACGAAAAAAGTCCAGGTTAAATGCCTGGGCGTTTTTTTTCGAATAAATGCAAGTCCCTTATTCCCCGCATTCTCCCAAATAATAAATCTTGACACTACTATCCGTAAAAACTATATTTTTTTGACATAGTTTCATACAGGGAACTGTATGAAACGCAGAATTTAGAGTTTTTGCTCTATTCCGGCCTCGGAAATCTGGTAAATTAATGAGACGCCAAGGAATAAGCAGACACTCACGCACCCTGTGCGTGGGTCGTTTGTGCTTATGGCGTATAGGTTTACCAGAACCTCCGAGGCGTGGGCACATTCGATGCCACGCCTTTTTTGTATCGAAAACCCTTGGATAGCGCAAAAGCAAGACTTTTAACTTAACCAAGGAGTAAAAATGAAAAAAATCATCATCACCATTATTGCGGCAGCATCTATTTTCTTGCTCGGATGTGGTTCTGACTCTGGGACTAGTGCCGCTTCCCATTATTACTACGCAGAAGTGGGCGCAATCTCCGACGAAGCAATCAAATACATGAATTACTGCAATGACGCTTCTGCGATTGCAACATGTGTCTATCAAGCCATCAAAAGCCATCCATACCAAGAAGTTGGTTATGTACCCTTTATGAAAAGCGGAACAAAAAACGAAATCACAACATGGCTGCAAAGTCCTGAAATGAACGCACCTGACGAAATTGTTTCCGACATCTGGCGACTAATCGATCAAGGAAGTGTTGCTTTAGAATACAGCATTTCATCCCAAATATACATCTATGTAAAGGAAACAAACTAGGAGAAGCCATGCTACGTTTTATCACCCTGATTTTAGTTGTAATCCTTTTACAAGGTTGCGCAACAATCCTAAACGGTTCCAAAAAACAATTGAGCATAACCTCTTCGGAAGATGGTTCTAAAGTAACCGCAATATATAAAGGCAACAAAGTAACTGGGAAAAATCTGGTTGTTATCAAAGCAAAAAAAGGAACTGTTACTGCCATCGGAGAAAAGAAGGGTTGTGAAACTGTTTCTAGGAACATTGAGTCCAGCGGAGACTGGGGTTGGTATATTGCAGGAAATTTATTTTCTTGGTATGTATTCGGCTGGATTATAGACCCAATTACGGGCGGACTGTGGTATTACGACCAAACAGAAATAGACGTGACCCCAATCTGTCCCGACAGTGATTCTTAAAATTGCAAAACCGGCCCCAAAGGACCGGTTTGTTCTACGCACAATCAAGGTTTTGAGCGAAAAGAAGGGGCTACCCGTAAATTAAAGAAGTCCGTGTTCCTTGAGCATTTTCTCGTACCTATCAGCACGGGATTCCGCCTCATCGGCGCGAGATTTCTCTTCATCAGCACGGCGTTCCGCCGCATTGGCGCGTTCACGCTCCACATACACAGCATCATCGATTTCCTGTTGCCAAGTCATATAGCGTTTCCTTGTTTCGTTGTCCGACAGATACCATTGCCGCTGGCGTTCGATGTCCTTTGTTTCCTGGGATGTGGCCTTGTTGGTCGCGAAGTATTCAAGATACTCCTTGACCGACTTTTCGGCAACATCCCTGTACTTATTGAATATAATAAATTCTGCAAGGCGAGAGAAGTGACAAACTTGTTTGGCATTTCCGAGCCGCAGCGAATTTGGAGCGAAGCTCAAAAATTTTTGAAGCATAGGTCTCCCAATTCATGCTCAGGGTGCTCTTTTTCCAAGTTCATGAACTTGTAAACAGCCCTACCCCACCCGAAAATGTCGTCGGGGCAAATGAACATGATATACTGTTCCTTGAGGTTGCGGTAGGATTCTCCCTTGTTCAATGCTTCCGAGTCACACAGCGCCTGGTAGTAACGGGCGCGCTTCGGCAGTTCGCGGGTGTCCTCGATCTGCATCTCGATATCAAAGGTGCGGAGGATTTCGCCCTTGGGTCCCTGCTCCTTTACAAATACATCGTAGCGGACCCCCTTGTTAAAGGGGCTGCTTTCGGTCGCTTTCTCCGGCTCCGGTTCCTGCAAGTCAAATATTTTGACGCCGAGAAGAGCCTCCAGAAAGGGTTTTGCGATGTGCTTATGGCTGAACACCAGCGCGAACATGAAACGGTTCGTGATGGGCAACTGTTCAAACGGAACATGGTTCGTATTCATTTTTCACTCCTCCCACCTACATGCAAAAAAGGCGGGGCTTAGGTTGTTTTTCTTTGCTCATGTGAGCATGGCAAATATACAATCACTCGAATGTCAAAAGATGACATTTGTCGTTTTTTTCGAGAACTATTTTAATTGACAGAAGAATGGG
>CALATK010000247.1 GCA_937891805.1 uncultured Fibrobacter sp.
AAATAAGTGCTTGATATTGAATTAAGAACAGGGGATTTTATCAAATAAGGTTGTGTGTATAATACCCTAAAAGTCAAAAACATAATATAACAACCCTAAAAGAATAGGAGAGATAAGGGCAATGTTAAAAATAATTAAAAAATGTTTTAGAGAGTTAAAACTTATTTATATTAAAAAAGTAGGACTACCTAGAACAATTAGGAAAATGGAAAAACAAGGACTTTAAAACATTGACCTTGTTTTTTCTTTAAAAAAAAATAAAAAAAATGCTTGACAAATAAAAAACATTATGTTATTATATAGTCGTTCTTAAAAAAAGAACTTATACACACATACATTATTTTAGTAATAATGTAATAATTATTTAGGGGGCAAATACTAAACAAGTTTTTATCATTTTTAAATTACCAAAAAACAAAAAAAATATTCTAGTGTAGACAACACATAATAAAATAAATAAATTAGTTAGTATAAACCCATTAAATACGACTATACACAACCCTAGTCGTATTTTTTTTTATTTTAGGTATTGACTTTTTTAAAAAAGTATGTTAATATTATATACAAGAGGGGAGGTAATAGAAATGTTAAAAACAAAAGTTTTTGATATTATAAAAAGAAATGGTTGTCTTACACTAGAAGAAATGGAACATATAAAAGAATTAGAAGAAAAAGACACCTTAACAGTTGCTGAAATGGTAGACTTACACCTTGCTAGTTATCTAGCAATTAAGAACCTAAAAACTGACTTAAAGACTATGAAACATTATTATAAACAAATACTAAAAGCAACTAACAAAAAGTTAAAAGTAAATAAAATAAGATAATAAGGGAGTTGATACTATGAAAAAATGGAACACAAAAAAAGCCCGCAAAGCCTTACAACTGGACTTATGCGGGACCGCTACACGTTGATTTCACAAGCGAATTTAGGAAAAAATTTTTCCGTTGGCAAGTTCTTGACAAAGGCAAAAAAAATTTTTATTTATGGGCACGAAATTTCATTGCGTATAATGGTTCAGCGTGAAACTCAAACATCAGGGTTTTGCGCCTTTTTTATTGCGCAGGGCCCGCAACAAAAGAGGTTAAAATGGACTTTTACATGAAACTCCCGCGCGGCAAACGCGAATTCACCCTTTTTCTTTTGACGCTATCGATTATCTCGATGAACATCATCGCGCCGCTCATCACCTGTTTCGAGATGGGCTTTAATATGGAAAGTTGGGCGCACGTATTCCCGATTATGCCGATACTCTGGCCGTGCGTCATCGCGACGGTACTTCTCACATACAAGCCTGCGGCATTCTTGACCTCAAGGCTCACGCAGAAAGGCGACAGCTTCCACGCAGTGATTACACTCAACATCATGTGCACGGTTTTCCTGATGTCCATCATCTTGACGATTGTAGGTACCTGGGTCGGAAACCGCGAAATTACAATGGAGCCGTTGGTAAACTTCTTTTACAAGTGGCCTCGCAACTTTGCAATTTCACTTGCGGTAGAAATCTTGATCGCGCAACCGATTGCCCGCCGCGTGATGCTAGGCCTGCACAAGTACCGCGACGCCCGCCGGGAAGTCGCAATTTCCAACTGAGACGTAAATAAATTTATCTATCTTTTCGTTTGTGACAGGCATCGAAGAACAATTCAACGGCAAGAAACTCCTTGTCAAGAAGCTCATTCCGTTCGGGTTCACGAAGGAAGGGTCTAACTATGCACTCGTCCGCGAAATACTTGGCGGACAGTTCCGTCTTGAAATCAGAGTGGGACGGGGCAAGAAAGTTTCAGTCAAGGTGTTCGATAACGATTCCGGCGAAGAATATCTACTGTTTTCAGTGCTGTCAGTGCAGGGGGCCCTCGTGGGCCGCATCCGCAAAGAAGTTTCCGCTATTACGGATAAATTCATTAGCGAATGTTTCGAGACGCAGATTTTTAAAAGGAAATCAGCGAACGACCTGATTGGCTACGCGGAGCAAAAATACGGAGACAAGCCCGAATATCTGTGGGAACGGTTTCCGCAATTTGCCGCCATCCGCAAACACGAAAACAAGAAATGGTATTGCCTATTGGGGACTGTCGAAAAATCAAAAGTTGGCCTCAAGGGCGACGAGATTATCGAAGTGGCGAACTTCAAGATAGTCCCGAAGGAATTGCCGGGACTCCTGAAAAAGCCCGGCTACCTCCCCGCCTACCACATGAACAAGAAAAGCTGGGTAACGGTCATCCTTGACGGAACGGTGCCGCTAACCGAAATCAAGAAATTGCTGGATAAAAGCTATACGCTGGCTGAGAAAGCAACCAATGTCATCTTTTTCCAATTCCGGTGTCGTGCAAAAATGAATATCCTGGACTGATGTTCATTTCCTAAAACCTTTTAAACCACTTGTTGAATATGGGGTCGCTGATATAGAGACCAGTTTCGCGTTGTTCCACTATATCTCGGTCTATCAGGGCCTTCTTTATTCGGGGAATGTTCGATTTAGTCCCGAGGCGATAAGTCTCCAAAACCTCCTGCGACAGGAAACCGTTATGAATTCCCGCGGCAATCGCCCGGAGCATGTTCATCTGGTAACTGGAAAGCCCCTCCGTCTGCTGCATAAAGAGCGCCGCATTCTGGGCGATAAGTTCATTCACGGCGGTATCAATTATTTCAGAAGTAACTTCGCGTTCCGTGTGCAGCATTACCAGCCAGGCAAGCTGTTGCACGTAAGAAGAATAATTTTCCACCTCGCCACAAATTCTTGAAGCCTGTTCCTTGTCGATACGAAGTCCATGTTTCTTGAACTTATCGCAGATAAAGGGAACCCAATTTTCGGTAGAAATGACACCCAGGTAAATCGCGTCGCCAAACTGATAGAATGGCATGCTCTTGTTCTGGAAGATATTTGTGAGCAGGTGCTTTTTGCTACCAAACAGGCAGTACGATACATTCTGCTGCAACTGCCATGCACCGCGAAGCCGTTTCTGGACAGAGAGCGAATCCGGAAACTCGCCTATCTGCTGAAACTCGTCAATGCAAACAACGATGCGTTTCTTTTGCTTTTTCGCAATATTTTCGGCCAATTCCAAAATTTGCTCGGGAGCGTTTTCCTTCGGAGTGATACCCAGCGAAAGCGAAAATTCAGACGTCGGATCCGGCCCCATGCTGATTTTAGGCGAAACCCGGCTCAAAAAATTCTTCGCATTTTGCAGGATAGAATCAATCTTTGACGAAGTCTGCTGCAAGACCGCGGTCGCAAGTTTATTGTAGAAATCGTATTCGCTGCGACAGTCAAAAATGTCCAAATAAACGACGAGGGCCTTTTTCGGATTCACCAAGCGGCCGACATGGCGAACCAGAGATGTCTTGCCGATACGGCGATTAGAGATAAGCAAGGTGTTTACCCCGTGCTCAAAATTCGCCTTGAGCCTTTTGGTCTCAGCTTCGCGATCCGTAAAGTTTTCGCCCTCAACCGCATAACCATATATAAAAGCGTCGTTCATAGGAGCCTCCGCCTATAATATACATTATTTTTCATCGGTACACAAGTTTGTGTACCAAAAAGTACACAAAGATGTGGTCCACAAGGTTGTGTACCAGGCATTTGGCTTAAATATACGTTTATTCCACCGAAAAAAAATAATTGCATAAGTAATTCAAAATACTTATTTGCTATGACTCACTATACATTTTGCGCATAGTGGAGCCTTATACGCTATCCCAAAAGTTTGTCGGCACCTGTTTTCAGAAAGTCGATAATTCCTATAATCAAAAAACCATTTTCATCGGTATGCACGGGCTAAAGTCATCGCTAGTGGCTAAACGACCGAAAATGGCGAAAAAACGTCAAATTTTAAGATTTCCGTTTCCCCGTCGAAAATTGTAAAAGATGTCTATAACGCTTTGGACGTAGCCTTTTACATTTCCCGCGCAAAAAACAATACTATGATAGGGTACGTCAAACTACAAGGAAGAGCCGATTATGGAATACACATTTGAGAAAAAACGCCTTTTTTCCGAAAAAAAAGAATTTTTCTGCACTTTCGTGCGCTTTTTAGACTATTTTATGTTATTTTTAGTAAGAAATAGAGAGTTTAGCTCTTGTTCTCTGGCCGAAATCTGCAAATTTCACAAGAACGGGGACAAGGCGAACGCTCACGCAGGCATGCCGCATTGCGGTATGCTTCAGATTGTCGTATCAGCCATTCGGCTGATTTTTGGTCGTGTAGACCAAGGGCAACAGCCCATTTGGGGCGTGGGTCGTTTGTGTTTATCGTTCTTGGGCAATGCAGAGCCTCGGCTAGAAAAACGCAACGATCTGCGCCTTTTTTGTGTCCTCACAAAATTTGGCACGGTTCCTTGTTGAGCAGGGGCGAACTCCTAAACACTTAACAGGAAGAATATTGCCTATGGAAAACGAAGAACTCGCCCAACACCCCAGTTTTGTCCAGAAAATCGGGAAAATTTTCACCTACTGCGACAGCAAGATAATCAACATTCACATGCGCCTTGTGAAAGGATTGTTGGACAAAGAAGAACAGGCACGAGCCCAAGGCCTTATCGATAAAACTGGTTTCAAAACGGTCGGGGCTTTTGTAACCTGGCTTATGGCCCTTCCATGTCATGCATCGAAATATTCCACTCGCAAGTACGCTCAGGCTTTTGTTCGCATTTTTATTTCAGCCATCCTCGCTTTCTTGCCGATGATTTTGCTGTTGGCCTTTGTTAATCAGGTTTGTCCGTCTTACAAGGATTTCTTTAAAGAAAACATTATAATCATCTGGACCGTGATGACGGCATTGTCCCTGTTCTTCTTCATGAAATTCGGTATGGTCCTAATAAGGATTGTCACATGTTTGTTGATACTCGCAATCCTTATGACTTCGTCCGCGTTCCTTTTAAGTGATGCAACTCCCGAAACGCGATCGGCAATATTCATTGTAATTGAAATCGTGACGGCACTATTCTTTCTGCTATGGAACTTTTGGCCCAAGGGCAAAAAGCAGGGAAACGACGAAGCAATCTAAACCATTTGCAAATGCAAAACGCACCACGCCGAGACCCGCGCTGCATGGTGTGCAACAACTTGCGGGACAACATACTCTAGAGGTATATTATGAAGACAACAAAGAAGATGGCTTACAAGAAGCCGCAGCTGATTGCAAAGAACAACCCGACCGGTAGCTTCGCTGCAGGGTGCCCAGAAAAGACTAGGCAGGGAATCTGCGCTTATTGCGAATTATCGGGGTAAACCCCAAAAAACACTCCAAACAGATTTGTTGAAAATTTGTTTGGAGTGTTAATCATTCATTACATTTTTTTCCAAAGGAACTGAACATGGCTGAAGTTGATCAGGAAATTGAAAATTTTCTAGATGCACTAGAATCGTTTCTAGAAAATGTCAACAAAATAAAAAATGGAAACAAAAGCGAGCAGACAAGGATTGGTGTAAATGAAGCAATGGAACGTTTGCAGTATTATTTGTATTGCATTGGAGAAATAAGAAAAAAGATGAATGAACTCAATGAGGCTAAAGCGAAAATTAAAGATTTAGAATTAAGACTAGGTGGATGGAAAAAATTAATTCCTTCTTGCTTTGGTGTTGCAGACGGAAAATTTGCACACCATGATTGTGATAAGAAAACTGCAGAAGGGATTCGTAATATTATTCGTGAAGAGAAAATAGATGTGAGAATTGTTTTGCAAGAATTTCGCTTACAATTGGATAAAATTTTTCCCAATCAATCATCTCAAAAAGAATCCGAGATGAAACTTGTAGAAGATTTTTTTAAGAGGTAAAATTTAATATGGTTGAAAAAGATATTGCACTCTGTTTTAATTGCAATAATGAATTTGCAAGTAGCGATCAAGAAATACATCAAGCTAGACTGCTGCTCATTGAAGCTTTATCTAAAAATGTAACATTTGAAACATATTTAGGTTTGCTCGAAAAATACATGGATTCTCGAAATATGGATGAAAATGAGAAAGAATCTCAACGAGATCGAATTCTTAATTTGGAGGTGTATTTTGAATAAGCTTTTTTTCAATCGTCAGCCATCCTATATTGAAACATGTGATGCAATCGCAAAAATACTAGAAGGCTTATTCAGCAAAGACAATAGTAAACTTTTGCTGTATTTTCGTCATCAGAATGATCTGGACAAAGATTCCATTTTTGCTAAAAGTATGCAAATATTGGGACTAGACGCCCATTCGATAGTTAAATCACTAAAAGACAATATTACTCCATGTCTTATAACTTGGAAGAATAGAAAAATTTCTCTACAAAGAGTTGCATACAAGAATAAAATTGATGACTTTGTTGCATCGTGTTTTTCAAATAGCACTCTATTCTGTCCATATTTATCCATTGATGATGCGGATATTATTTTGTCTAAGTGTAAATCGTGGAATTTGAATGTCATTGCTTTTTCGCAAATTAACGAGAATAATTTAATTTTGTTAAACAAGTTTGTAAATAAAGAAGAAATTTCAATTTTTTTTCGTCAATCTCGTGATACATTCATTCGTTCCATAGGAGAATATGGCTACATCTATAGTCAACTTACCAAACATGACCGCACCTATACGCAGGAAGGTCGTGCTTTTTTAGAAGTTCTATCCCGTGAGCCACAAAGCATTGAAACCTTGGCTGCAAAAGCCTGCGAATATTTTGAAGATATTACACCATCTGACATTATGGACGATTTAAAGGAAATCCTAGATTCTCTTGTCACAGACCGTTATCTAATTTCTGGAAATACTGCAGAAGATTGTGCTGCTAAAGACACCTACTTTAGTTATGCCGAAAATCCCAAAACATTGTTCACTTACAACGCTCAACAGAATCCAGACGATGAAAAACTATATGCAGACACACAAGACATTTTAATCAATTATTATCGAGAACATCCGCAAATTCATAGTTGTCAAATTGAAGTAACAAATCGATGTAATGAACGATGCATTCATTGCTATATTCCGCATGAACAAAAAAACATTTTGCTTCCATATGAAGTTATAGAAAATGTTCTCTATCAATTACATGACTTAGGGGCTATGGCTTTAACTTTGTCGGGAGGAGAGTTTTTCACTCATCCCGATGTGGAAAATATACTTCGTAAGGTTCGAGAGCTTGATTTTAGTTTCTGCATTCTTTCGAACACAACTCTTCTTTCTCCGCAAATGATTGACTTATTGAAAGAAGTGAACCCGAGTTACGTTCAAACTTCACTCTATAGCATTTATCCAGAAGAACATGACTATATTACGCAACTCAAGGGCAGTTGTGAAAAAACTAAAGCAGCCATAGACGCTTTAGTTGCAGCGAATATTCCAGTGCAAATTAGTTGCCCCGTAATGAAAACAAATTATCAAACATACAAAGATGTACTAAAATATGCTTATGAACGAAATTGCAAAGCACAAACAGATTTTATAATGATGGCTCGCTATGACTTCACGACAGACAATCTTGTGGAACGTTTGACTATAGAACAGACCGAGAATTTATTAAAAGACATTATTCAATTTGACAGGGATTATCTAAAATTAATCAATACTCCCACACAAAAAATTTCCAAAGATGCATGGGAAAAAGAATCATTTTGTGGTGTAGGTATGGATAATTTCTGTATTGCAAGTGACGGCATTGTTTATCCCTGTAGTGGTTGGCAAGGAATGGCTTGTGGCAATGTTCGTGAGCAACCCATCAAGGACATCTGGGAAAAGTCTCCGCGATTGAATGAACTCCGTCATCTTACCAAATCGGCAATTCCACAATGTTATGATTGTGAAGACAAACAATTCTGTGCACCATGTCTTGTTCGCAACTTTAACGAAAGTGGCGGCGATTATCTGAAGGTCGCTCCGCATTTCTGCAAGGCAGCCCATTTAAACCGCAAACTTGTTGAAGAAGCTAGGGCAAAAATGAAATCAAAATAGGAGATTCCCGCTTTCGCGGGAATGACATCCTTTTTAGAACAATAATACTGGATATGCTTTTCGATTTTCATGTGCATATAGGGCAATATTTTGACGACTACTACACGCCGCCACGAATACTACGCACATTAAAGTTGGCTGGAATCACACATTTTGCTTATTCTAGCACCAGCACGGTCGTCATGGACGATCCTGATTTTCTGTTGGAAGAACGCTTTGCTATGCATGAACTTTCGGAAGGCCGTGCCAAGCCAATTTTATGGGTTACTCATGATATGCTAAAGCGCTCTCGAGACTTGTCTTTATATATGAACGAGAATGGTGGAAAAATTTGTGGATTGAAAATTCATGGTGGGTCTGAAAAGTGGGTGCCGGTGTCATCGGATAAGTGCATTAGGCGTGTCTTTGACATTGCGAGGGATTTGGGGCTGTTTGTGAAAGTTCATACGGGCGAAAAGAACGAATGGTGTAATGCAGGAAATTTTGGACATATTTGTAAAATCTATAGCGATGTTCCTGTAATTCTTGCACATGGACGCCCGCTATCTCCAGCGATTTATGTTTTGATGAAAAATCCGAACGCTTATGTTGATACATCCTTTATGCCTCATAATCAGCTGCGGAATCTTGTCCATGTTGCTCGAGAACAGGGCTTTACGGACAGAATTCTTTTCGGTACTGACACCCCAATCCCCGGACGGCACCTAAAAAGTTCCCTCCCCCGCCATTTGCGGTCGCGAATTGCCATGAGCAAGCACATTGCGGGTCAGGATTGGAAGAAAATTTCGTGGGAAAATGCAAGTAGATTGCTTCGGGACAATCGCCCCTCGCAATGACGATGAAATTTGACAAAATCGAAACATAAAGCGATATATGAACGGAGACCTCTATGAAAAGAATCTTTTTGCTTTTACTCGCTATTTCTGCCTTGGCCTTTGCCGACAAGCCATCCGGCGTGTGGCGTTTTGCCCGCACAAATTCCATGCAATCTACGGCTTGGAACCATCCGGGCGAACTCATAGACTTAGGCGACAGGCAGGTATGCCTTTATGTCGGACAGATTAACTTTCCGCCCAACAGGGACGGCACCTGTGACGACATACTCATCTTGCACCTAGCCAAAGCACAAGCCATGGAGGAGAACGGCAAGATTATCGGACTGTATTGTGCCTACGATTGGTCTTTTCCCGATATGGGCGGCAATTTTCTGACCAACGACGTGTACCGTGAGAATTGCCCGGACATTTTGGCTACCGTCAACGGCGGGTTCGACGTGGTTGGAGAATACTGGTTCAAGCCGAAGGAGAACCAGACCATATATTATGAAGATGGAGCCCCAATCAGACAGACCCTATCGAATACGAGAGAAGTCCTTGACAGGTTCGATAAGAAATACGAAAACCAGATAAGGTATCGCGACACATACGACTGGATACAGCTGAAGCCAGGCTACGGATGGGACCAGTGGGAGCGACCGGGGAGCGTGTATGGGAAACGGATGGGCAAATAAAAAATTTATCATAGCCTTTGCGCTTGCCCTGCTTATTTGTGCCTGCGCTACAACATACGACAGGGAGAACCGCTTCGACACGCTCGTTTCTGCCAGATTCAACAGCATTACAAAGATCCATTGTCTAAACCGGACGGATCTTTCTGAGGAAACGCAAGGAGACTTTCGTGTAAAGGTCTTGCAAAACAAGGACGAACCGCTGCGGGTCTGTTATCGGATTTCTGAGTTCGAAAGGTGTTTCGACACACGCCTAAATTACACCTATACGGAATGCCGTGAGATAACGCCGCCCTATAAGCATTGCCACGACGACCGTTTCGACGGCAACGAGGTCTGGAAAATTTATCACATCGGGGCGGGCGACACACTGATGCTCGGGAGCGACATTTTCGTAGCCATCACGGGCGAAGGATGCTTTGCCGCGGCTAAACAATAGGTTATGGAAGCTCTCTTTTTAGCAATGATTGTCGGCATCGTGACCTTATGCCTACTTGTGCTCCTTGTGGTGGCCACTATAAAGGTGTTTTTTGCCGTTTTGTCGTTTTTGCTTGTTGTTGCGGGATTTATCGTTTTGGGGGTTGTTGTTATTTGACAAACCTGCCGTGTACAGGATGTCCCACGAACGGGGGGACCCGGGGAAACATCGTGTGATTCACACCAAAATTGCCGATTTTGATCCAAAATCGCCATTTTCACATTCAAAAGGAGCAGTCCATGAAGCAAAACGCAGGCGACGAGTCCACCCAGGAAAACATAAATAGCCTCATCGTCGCCATCCAAAATGCGGCGACCGGACTCGGTAGATCGAGGAACTTGCTGCGCCTCTGGAAAATCGTGGAAGTCACAATCATGGACCAGATGGCCGGGAAATCCTACCGCATCAACTCCGATTTTGACATGAGGGGATTCTCCCTCAAGGAACGCCGGAAAAACCTGGCTGGAGACGCCTATCTTGTCTTTTTTATGGCGACCATGGATTTTGACCGGGGTCTAGGCGTGCCTTTTATGGCATACATCTCCCAGAAACTCGGCTGGAAACTCGCCGCCGACAAGCGCGACAACACCAAACGTGACGATCGCATAAAAATCAGTTCCAAGATGCACGAGTATGTCTCTGATGACATTACGGAAGAAGACGCTTTTGCCGCCCTGCTGGAAAGAACTCCAAATGAAGAAGATGTCGAGGGCGATTGCTTCAGGAGAGACGCCATTCTCAGAATCAAACGCATTGCCGCCAGCGCCCCAAAAATTGCAGCCTATCTTGAAGCCTGTCAAGAAGTGTGCAATCAAGGCTTCAGGGGATCCGATGCCGAAGTTGCAAGGTTCATGGGCTGTACTCGGGCAAGCACCGGCAACTACCGTAAGAAACTCGTTCGCATGCTTGCTGAAAAAGGGATGGATTTCAATACCCTTGTTGCGACGGCCGCATGATTCAATCTGAAATTGCACATTTTTTTACAAATCGCGTCATTGTGACGATGTAAAAAAGGCACCGCCACAGAACGGCAACACAAAAAGCAAGGAGTCCAACATGGATAAAAAAATCGAAGAAAAGAAGGAATTCGACCAGAACAGCAATCCCGCAACCAGCAGCACCGCGCACAATCCAAAGAAGGGCGAACCCGGCTACGACGAGTTCATGCGAGAACGCTTCAGGGCTGCTGCATCGAACATGCTGTGGGACGACGAAATATAAAAGCAGACTGCAATCACATTTTTTTACAAATCGTCACTTAGAAACGATATACGGATAGGCTTCCAACGCAACAAGGACTATTCCTATGGAAAACTGCTACAAACGTATGCCGAACGATGTAGAAACGCCTGCCGCCAGTGATGACCAGCAGGCGTTACACATGGAAGAGCACGCCTTTGCCGATATCTACAAGGCCCGCAGGGAGCGCCGCGAGCGCATCCTTCGCGAAAGCGTGCCCCTATTCATCCGGAACAAGAAGCGAATTCTTGCAGACGAAAAAACGGCCCGTTGCCACATAGACGGCATCCGGTTTGGACTGGCATATTCTGGCGAATGGAAAATGCCGGTGGCTTTCTTGGGCGGCTTGCTCCGTTTGTGGGAAAGGCCTACATTCCAAGCGGAATGCCCCAAATGCCATGAAACCGCCTATTGTACCGGTGGAGGCGGGAGTCCTCTTTCGGGGGTAAAGAACATTGCCATGACTTGCGGCTCGTGCGGTCACCAATTTGAGGCACACTCTACGAAGGCGGACTTGAAGGCAGTCTCCTTTGGGAATGCGTTGGTGGCCGCTATCCAGAATTCAAATGCAGGCCTGGGAGAGATGGAAGATGAATGCCTCCCCATCGAAGACGTGGTCCACATGCTGGAACTTGAAGAATACAATGCCAAACAAAAGGAGGCTTAAATGCTGAACCTGTTCAAGCACCAGTGGCTGCCGGATTACATCCGGGAATACATCGTCAAGAAGTTTCCTACAAAAAATTTCAAGGTGACATTTGAGATTAACGGGCGTGACGTGCCTATGGACCAGGTTGTCGGTAACGAACGTCACATCCGGCAAGGGACCGTCACCTATACCGATACCGAAGGGATTTCTACAACGTGCTGGTTATTCCTGCGCAGGGGCGAAATAACCTTCGACTCGGTATCCTTTGCAATGGACAGTTTCGTGCTGGAAGGCATCGAGCCCGGCATACGCAAGCTTCCGCGGGTAGGCAAAAAGGACGAGGTCGAAAAGTACCGCAAGATGCTCAAGAAAAAACTTTCGGAAGCGATGGACTACTGTCCCGGATCCTTCTTGGACCGACTCCACGAATACCCCATTACCGACATGCCCCGCTGGCGTCGCAAGCGCATCTTGAACTTGCTCGCCAACATGAGCGAGGACGGGGTTCCCGCCTTTGTCAGTTTTGACCTGGACAATGTGGCTCTTAGCCAGTTGGAACAGTTTAACGAAGAACTGGAGCTGGCCATGATGGTGGAAAACAAGTACGAACCGGAACTGGACGAGGAAGGATAAATATGAAGCGGCCCGCAATTTTGCTGGTCGCTTTTTTGTTTTCTGAAGTGGCGAAATTTATATTGCTTGACAATGCCACATTGTTTATGTATATTGTTTTCGTAATTTGACAATCCCTGCGACAGTCGGCATAGACCATTCGGTCCGTACGTGCATCCGCGGTGGGGTTCATCAACCTTCTTGTTGATGTTGTTGGATA
>CALATK010000248.1 GCA_937891805.1 uncultured Fibrobacter sp.
GGCAGGCTCCGTGCTCCCGATTGCGGTCGCACACGGCGAAGGCCGTGCGGAATTCGCTAGCCGGGAAGCCGCCGAAGCCTGCCTCAAAACCGGTCTCGTGGCGCTGCGCTACGTGGACGGCAAGCACGAATACACCGAACGCTACCCGCTGAACCCCAACGGCTCTCCGTTCGGCATCAACGGCCTCTGCTCCGAAGACGGTCGCGCCCTCGTGATGATGCCGCACCCCGAACGCGTGTTCCGTACCTGCCAGTACTCCTGGCACCCGGCAGAATGGGGCGAAGATGGCCCGTGGATGCAGTTGTTCCGCAACGGCCGTATCTTTGTGGCCGAAAAGGGCTAAAATCGGCTACATTTATACATCGTTTAAAGGAAAGGCTCCAAATCGGGGCCTTTTTTTGTGGATAAGTCGCATTCCTGTGATATGGAATATTCCATTTTGTCCTATTTGTATCATAGAGAAGTACGAAAATGATTGTAAAATTATTGAAATGTGTCGATTTTTGCGAAAAATCTTCATTTTTGTATCGTAAGAATGTTGCGAAATCCCTCAAAAAAGTATATATTTATACCTGTATGAAACCTGTGATGGAATACCAGAATTTTCGCGTTTTTATACGCGACTTCTATACCGAGCGGAAGGACCGTTCAGGGTTTACCTGGCGCGACTTTGCCCGGGATGCCGGGTATTCCTCTCCGGTATTTTTGAAGCTTGTCTGCGACGGCAAGGCGAACCTGAGCGATGTGGGGCTGGAACGCACCGCTGCCGCCATGGGCCTTACCGGCGTGGACCTTCAGTATTTTAGGGAACTGGTGGCATTCAACCAGTCCAAGGACTCTGCCGCCAAAAAGCATTCCTTTGCTGCCATGCGGAAAATGGCCCGGGAAAACAACCGGGAAATTATCGGCGAGGACCAGTACGATTATTTTCAGTCCTGGCAGAACCCGGTACTGCGTGAAATGGCACCCAACATGCCCGGGGCGACCCCTGCCCAGATGGCGGGCAAGTTGGCTTTCGATGGCGAGACGGCCAACGTCAAAAAGTCCCTGGCCCTGTTGCAGAAGACGGGCCTTTTGGAAAAAGATGCGAAGGGAGCTTTCAAGCAGAACAGCAAGGCTATTTCTACGGGTAACCTAGACGTTGCCTCCCTTTCGGTGCGGGAAATGCACCGCCAGATGGGGGAGCTTGCGGTGCGAGCCCTGGACGAGATCCCCGTGAAGGAACGGGACATTTCGGGCCTTACCCTCGGGCTTTCCGAAGAGGCTTTCCAGCGGGTGTCCATGGAAATCGAGGCTTTCCGCCGGCGTATCGCGGCAATTGCCCTGGAAGATTCCCGGACGGACAAGGTTTATCGTTTGAACATGCAGTTGTTCCCGTTGACCAAGAATTTTGGTGCCGACAACAGAGAAAACCGTAATATGCAAAAGGGGGCGCAAGATGAATAAGTTCTACTTGACAGCCTTTGCGGGTCTCCTTTTTGCCGCCCTTGCCTGGGTGGGCTGCTCCGACAACGAAGTGGCCGGCGGCGTCAGCGAAGAGACCAACACCATTGCGGGTATTCTGGTCGACAAGAAGGGTGCTCCTGTAGTAAGCGCCATGGTCTATTGCAAGTCCGTTGATGCAGATACGGTCACCTCTTCTGACGAGACGGATTCCAAGGGCAAGTTCAGCCTGCCCGTAAAACGTTTCGGCAACTATGGAATTTCGGCTACCGTAGATTCCTTGGCTTACTATGAAGTTGTGGGATTCATGGGCAAGGATGTTGAGCTGAATAAGGTGACTCTCACGGAAACCGCCGATATTTCTGGCCGTGTCATGCTTCGCGACGACTCGACGTCGGCAGGTATTGTGGTCCGCATACCCGGTTCTTCCTGGACCGCGACGACGGATTCTTTGGGTTTCTACAAGCTTGAAGGTGTGCCCGCGGGTAAAACTACCTTGCAGGTGATTCCCGCAGATCTGACTCGTTTTGTGAGGGTGAATCGCGAAATAAATGTGGGGAGCCATTCCGGTGCAAAGGGAACAGATTCTGTCATGGTTCCCCTCTCTATGGAATACGGCCTTCGCAGCTGGTGGGCCTTTGGTGCCCTAGGTGTCGATAAAGAAGGGCCTGTGGATTTCGTGAGTGATTCCAGGTCCTGGACGGCGGGCATGAAGCTCTATGGCAATCCTGAATGGGGTGGATTTGTCAGTTATGACGAGACTTCGAATGCTGTTGGTGCGGTTCATTTCAAGGGGGCTTCCCAGTTTGGCGTGGTAGAAGATGACCGCGGCATTTTGAATGGTGTGACCAGATTTGCTGTTGAAGTGGTTCTGCAGGTGGACAAGATCTTGGATACGGCGGCCACGTACCGCAAGAACCTGGTGGGCAAGCTGGGGTTTGGCTCCGAAGACGACCAGAATGTGTTCAGTCTTGCGGTGGTCAAGGGAGAGTGCGGTGCAGACAAGGCCAGCTTCGCCTTCTTCATGGCGGACGGTTCCGGTGACAGCCTCTCTTGCAAGAATGCCGCGGTCAGCAAGGACGCATTGGCATTCGGTAAGCGCTATTACCTGATGGTCACTTGGAACGGCAAGAAGATTTCCCTGTACGAGAACGGCCAGAAGGTGGGGGAGACCGATGTGCCGTTCGAAAAGATTTTGCCTTCCGAGGAATCCATTTTTGTGGGTAAGGAATCCCTGGAGTTCAGCCTTGAAGACCTCCGGATTTCTGTTGAACCCTTGAACGAGGCCGATGCGGAATTCCGCAACAAGAGTCACGAAATTGAAACTCCTTTTCTAGGAACCATCTAACAGCAGGAGGACACCATGATCGAGATGAATACAAATCAAGAAACGGCCTGCTTTGAAGTGAACGAGCACGGTCGTATCCTTTCGGGGAACAGGCGTTTTTGCCGGATGTTCGGTTTCGACGAGAACGAAATCCGTTGGCACTACCTGAACGACCTGTACCGTTACCACAAGGACTTTGTGGCCTTCCTTTCGGGAACGGACGCAACGAACTGCAACTTTGTCGCCAAGATGCGTACTCGCAAGGGCCGCAGTTTCAAGTGCAGCATCACCCGAGAGGCGGTGCAGGATGCCTATGGCAAGGTTCGTTTCCGCAGTACGGTCCGCAAGATGGTGGCCGGTGAGGCGGTAGCTACGGCTCCCGCTGTAGAGAATATCGCCCCGTCGTCCGTGGTGTTCCTTGCCAAGTGCGCCCATTGCGGCTGCCAGATTCCCGTGGCCCGTGTCCGCGGAGTCAAACTGTCCACCCTCTGTAGCGATTGCGCCCGCAAGGTCTACCCCGAGGTGTACGAGCTGAAGACCGCCCAAGTTTAACAATCATAGAACACAAAGCCCGGATTTGCACTGCTACGCATTTCCGGGCTTTTTTATATTTTCTGTGACAAAGCGAGGTTTTATGCAGTCCTGGACCGAAATCAAGAACATTCAGAACCCCACCGAAGAGCAACAGCTGGAGGCCATTGGCCTGAACTGGTACGCTATCAGCCTGATTGAAAATCCTACCGAAAAGGTTCAGCTGGCGGCTTTCGAAAAGAATGTTCAGGCCATTTTGTACGTGAAGGGCGGTCCTTGTAACGCTTTGGTTGATGCCTTGAATGCCGTCTCCGAAGAGGCGATGGCAGCGGCGGTGAAGGCGGACCCGAACATCCTCAAGTTTGTCCGTAATCCGGACCTGCTTCGTGCCGCTGTCCGTGAAGACTGGAAAGTGGTCCGCCAGATCAAGGATGCGGGAGACGACCTGTGGGCAGAGGCCGTCCGCGTGAGCGCCGACGCCTTGAAGTATGTCAGCAACCCGGGGGAGAAGGTCATGCTTGCCGCCCTGGAGCGGGACTGGAAGCTCCTTCAGGACATTGAACGCCCTTCTGCCGCTATGGTGGTCGTCGCTGTGAAACAGGACTATCATGCTTTGGAATTTGTGAGCATCAAGCGCCGTACGGAACCCGTGCAGCTCGCTGCTGTCCACGCTGACCCTCGCTGTATCCAGTTCCTGGAACGGGCCAGCGAGGCAGTCCAGATGGAAGCGGTTAGGGGTGACAAGTCCGTATTTGCCTTAATCAAGCATCCTGCTCCCGCTGTTGTTGAATTTTGCAAGTAGTGACTCGGCCAAAGCGACTCGTGCAAGCGTGGTAGCCTTTGCGTTCGTCTAGAGGGGTTTTAGGGGCGTGAGCCCCTAGGCGAAGGGGTAGGGCGAGCAAGGCTCGACCGAGGGGAGGGCGCTCCCCTTTATAATATGCAACAGCTTAAGAAAATGTTTATGGTGAAATCAAAATAATTTTTTTGCTTTTTCACTAAATTTGTCAAAATGATAGAATATTTTGATAGAAAAGTAAATAATTATATATTTGATTTTATGAATTCGCCGATATATATTTTGGGTGTACCGGATGGTGTGTGCTGTCCGAAAAAAAGAGGAACCCAAAATGAAAACGCTAATCAAAATATCGATAATGGTGGCCGTTTTCAGTGTAAGTGTCGCCCTTGCTACCGAAAGTTACTCTCCCCTCCGTGCCAGGGTAGACACCTCGGCGGTACTTTTGGGCAAGGACGCCTCTTTTGCTAGGCTTGTCCGGATCACCATGAAGGACGGTTCCGTGGAGGAATTCCTGGTGGAATCCGTAAAGACCCTTACTTTCCAGGCAAACCCGAATGACAGTTCCAACATTTATGACGATGACGAGGAAGAAGACCCGGAAAGGTCCGACGAACCGGACAGGACTCCCGAACAGCAGTCTTCCAGTTCGGTGGCGCCGTCCAGTTCGTCTGTAACACCTATTCCTGATAGCTCGTCGGATGACGGCAAAACGCCCAGCTCCGACAGCAAGCGGAGCGGCGAGTCTTCTGATTCCGTGACGCCGTCCAGCTCCTCGGAAACGCCCTCGGCAATTCCGAACGACATCACCTACGCCGGGACCCGTCTTGGTTGGAATTCCAGGAACCAGACCCTGTCCGTGTTCTCGAGACAGGGTGGAGACGCCCGGTTCACGGTGCTGGACGTGCAGGGTGTTGTAATCGGGAAAGGTCATTTGTATGTTTCCAGGGGTGTCACGTCCATTTCTCTGGATTACCTGGACTTGCCCAAGGGAAACTTTGTAGTAAAGCTTGAAATCGGTAACACGAAACTTCAACAAACGATTGCCGTTACCGGAAAGTAAGGAGGCCCATCATGAATTACCGTATCATTACATCCGCGGTCTTGGCCCTTTCGCTTACTTCATTCGCCGGCCAGGCCTACTTTATCTTCAAGAAGGACTCCACCTACACGGCGGGGCTCCTGGGACTCGATTCCCTTAACTTCCCGAAGGACCGCCGCGGCGAGACGGACTCCCTGTTCATTGCTGGCTACGGCCTCAAGGCTTTTGACAGGGTACCCCTGGCCAATACCGAGGTGTCCTTCAAGACGGACTATTACGATGCCGAAAAGCTGTCCGTGAACGTACAGTCTGGCCCCAGGATTGGCAGTTTCCTGTTCTACCTGAGGGATGTGGAATACATCGACTTTGTCAAGGTGAACAGCAAGAGCGATACCGACGGAGACGGGCTTTCTGACATAGATGAAATCTACAAGATAGGCACCAATCCCCGTATGGCCGATACCGACGGCGACGGCTATGATGAAAGAAGTATTTAATCATTTCCCCAAATGAACCTGTTCAACCCCCAGAATCCGACGGTCTGGAACCCCAACGTGGCGGACTTGCCCAAATTAGAAGTGACCATGACCATGACGCCTTCTGTGACGCTTACCCGCACGACCAGTACCGGGACAACCAGGTCCAGCACCATTTCCGAAGGGGAGTCGGTTCAGACCGCCACGGGCGTGAGCAACAGCGAGACCCAGTCGGCCTCCCTGATGAGCGCCTGGAGTTTCGGTATCCAGGGCGGCTACGCTTCCAAAAGCCCGACATTCCTGGTGAATGTGGGCTATAACGGGAGCTACACCACTAGCACGGGCCACACCATGACGGAAACCCAGTCCACCTCCATGACCAGGAACTATAACCAGGCCATTTCGGAGGCCATGACCCAGGGCGAAACCATTACGGGCGGCTCCATCAGCATGCAGGCCCGGATTACCAATACGGGCAAAGTAGCCTATTCCATCGAGAATCTGATTCTGAATGCCAGTACTTACACGACCTCCGGCGATATCCAGATTATCGCCGAACTTTCGGTAGGCGACGGAGCGGGGGAGGACAAGTGGACCAAGATTACCCTTGCTCCCGGCGAATCCAAGGAACTTCAGTTCTGGAAGGGCGGGCTCCCGCTGGATGCCCTGAACAACTTGGTTTTCAATCCGGGTGCCATTTTCCTTTCGGCAAGCGCCTACAAGATTACCACCGAATATGACGGCAGGACAAGCGACTTTACCGAGGCATACACCAAGGCGTCGGCTAGTACGGCAAGGATTACCATCGATAACGGGATGTACTACGGAAACAGTGCAAATCGCGTCCGGGAGTACCGCGTATCTACCAATTTCCGCTACAACGAGGCCTACTCGGGCAAGGACGATTTCCACAAGCCCGTATCCCTCTCCGAAATCCTGGACATCCTGAAGATTCCCTTCCAGCAGGATTCCCTGAAGGTTGGCGGTGAGTTCCGTTACGGGCTCAAGAGCCTGGGAGACCTGTCGTACGCTACGGCGGACGGCGATACGGCCTGCTGGTTCGTGTCTATCGTCAAGGCTTCGGAACCTACGGTGGCGGTTGTGCGTTCCCTGCAGATTGGCAGTTTTGACATGGACAGCCTGATTGTGGGTGCCGGGGACCAGGTGCAGTTCATGTACAACGAGGACCGCGACCACGACCATGTGCCCGCCAGCATGGAGAATATGCTGGGAATCAGCGACGAGAAGGTGGACAGCGACGGTGACCAGATTCCCGATTTCGACGAAATCAACGGCTGGACCAAGATAGCCTACACCTACGACAGCGTCAGCGTGCCCATGCTGAGGGCCGGTGTCTGCGAAATCACGGATACCATGATGGTCAAGGTGGACTCCAAGCACAAATATTGCTTTGTCTATCACCATCAGGGAGCCAAGTACGATATCTCGGTGCCCTGCAGGGATGTAGAATTCAGCAGTGTTGGGGCCCAGTGCTACCGGCCCTACGCCATCAAGTTTATCAGGCCGGAAAATGTCAGGGGTTACGATACCGTGGCGGTGACCGTGGATTCTGCGGAGGTGGGCCCATTCTTCACGAACCCCGCCCTGAAGGATACCGACGGTGACGGCCTTGACGACAATGTGGACCCGAATCCCAATGTCCGGGAAGCCTCTACCAAGTCCAACATCGCAAGGATTGCGGTTCACGATGTTTCCGAGGACAGGGACGTGGCGGTGGCAAGGACCTGCCGCATGGAAGGCTTGCTTTGCGTGGATTCCCTGTTCGTCACCGACTCCATCAGGGGTGCAAGCGTTACGGTGAACGTCACTACGGCGGAACCGGTAAAGGCGAACGGCGGCCTGAACGTGTTCTCCGGCAAAAACAGGGTGCCCGTGACGGCCCAGGGAACCAAGGGTTCCGGAGCCGATGCGGTGGCTATGGTGTTCAAGTTCAACGTCGCTAACCTGTCTGCGGCAAGCGCCGACACCCTGAAGATGGTGGTGTATTCCGAAAGGGGTGATTCCACCACTTACCGCCTTGTTCTCCGCTCCCTGATTACCGCCCCCACGGACCTGGTGCTGGGCCGCAACAGCGATCGCAATGCCATCATTCTGAACTGGGTGGCCAACAAGGCCGACCCGCGAATCCTGGGCTACGTGGTTCTCCGTGCCGAAGGAGCCAAGGGCTACGACAATGCGACCCTTGAAAGGTATGTCATGAAGCCCACTACCGTAAAGCCCCAGGACGGCTATGCCCTGAGCAACGGTATTACCCTCGTGAAGGCGCTTGGACCTGGGGAGGAATCTTTCACCGACAAGGTGGGTGGCGGTTCTCCCTACTACACCTACAGGGTGTATGCCTACGCCAAGGCAGGCAATGCCTACGTGTTCTCGGCGGGTTCCAACGTGGCCACCCGGAGCGTGGGCCGCATCAGGTTCCAGTTCCAGATGACAGGACGTGGCACGGAATACCTGTGGCATTACAGCAAGGCCCACCGCGAGGACTTTGTGACGGACGCCATCTTTTATGAGGGATCCAACACCAGGAACGCTCCAATCCACCAGTACACCTACTACTTCTATGAGGGTGGCTCGGTAGGCGCCGGCAACACCATTATCTACGAGGAATGGACGGACCGTGACATGAACCATGACGATAATTCTGTTCCCGGAGACCACACCGTCTATTCTTACGAGATGGGCAGCCAGGGCATTACGCTCCAGCTGAAGGTGGCTGGAAAGGATTACGACGTGCGGCCGAACCACAGTATCTACTGGCCCTACGACAACTTTGCCAGCGTACTGAAAGGGGCGTCCGACGTGACTCCGAATGCGAAGGACAAGAGCGTGCCCAAGCGGGGTTTTGCCGAGCACAAGTTCAACTACGGTGACCGCGGCATCGAATTCGATCCAGGAAACGACGGCTGCGACAAGGATTGCGGAAGCGAGCCCCATGCAGGCTACAAGTTTAAATTCGACTACGGCTGGGCCGATGACTGACGATAAATTTTATACATTGTCAGTATGGCGTCCAAAATCGAATACAGAGGAAAAAAGCCCGAGGTGGGGGAGGGAGTCTTCCTTGCCGAGGGTTCCAAGCTCATTGGCGATGTGAAGATAGGGGAGGACTCCTCTGTCTTTTACAATGCTGTCTTGCGGGGCGACATTGCCCCTATCGTGGTGGGCAATCAGACCAATATCCAGGACAACGTGTCTATCCATGTTTCCACCGATGTTCCCGTCAGGATCGGGAACCGGGTCACCATAGGCCATAACGCCGTGATTCACAGCTGCACCATCGACGACGATGTGCTGGTGGGCATGGGGGCTATCATCATGGACGGCGTCCATATCAAGAAAAACAGCATTGTAGGGGCTGGAACCTTGGTCACCCAGGGGAGAGAGTTCCCTGCGGGTTCCTTAATTGTGGGTTCTCCGGCCCATATTTCCCGTGCCGTTTCCGAAGAGGAACTGCACCACGTTCGAGAAGGCGTGGAACGCTACCTCGTCGTTAAGGACGAACTTTTGCAACAAGAAGAAACCTAAATGCTCAAGTTCCATTTTCTCATCAATCCTATCAGTGGCGGCGGTCAGGGGAAGGTTATTTTTGAATTCCTTCCCGAGATTATGGCGTCCATGGATTACAAGCAGGAGGAATGGAAGGCTGAATTCACACAGGCCGAGGGTATGCGGGAGCAAATCCAGCAGGCCCTGGAATCGACGGAAACCCTGGTGGCCGTAGGCGGCGACGGGACCGTTTCGGCGGTGCTTTCCACTATGCTTCTGGGCGGGTTTTCCCAGAAGGTGAAAATCGGGCTCATCCCGCTGGGCACGGGGAACGACCTGGCCCGGGTGCTGAACCTTTACAAGCCCTACGTGGACCGTGGCCTTTTGTTCCTGGTGCGCAGGCTGGTGCTTGCGGGGGCTAGACCTTTCGATATCTGGAAGGTGAACGGCAAGTTCGCTCTGGCCAACTATTTTTCGGCGGGAATCGATGCCCGCATTGCCCACGATTTCAACCTGGACCGTGCCACGGGAGCTATCGCTTCCAATTCCGTAGTGGCCAACAAGCTCCATTACGTGAAGCGGTTCTTTGCCGACAGGGATTACATGCTCAAGTCGGGCTCTTTGGCCTATGTGGATGCAGCGGGGGAAAAACACCAGGTGGATGTTTCCGGCCACAGGACGGTAATTGTGGGGAACATTCCCAGCTTTGCCAGCGGGGCCAATCCCTTTTTCCGGTCCAACATGGCGGACGGCCTGTTGGAAGTGGTGGACGTTCCCAACATGCACAATTTCTTGATGGCCATCGCCATCGGGAACATCCCGCTAATCGGGTTTATCTACAAGAAGTATTTCCTCCAGTCCAAGAAGGTCAAGTCCGTGGAACTCCGTCTAGATAAAGACGAGTTCCTGCAGCTGGACGGCGAGGATTTAAGCGGCAAGGCGGGAGAAACCGTGACCATCGAGTATGCCGCCCCGGTGAACATGCTGGCTTTGGACCCCTGATGAGACCGGTGTTGTTTTCTACAGTACGGGAATGGCTCTGCGCCGAAGGTTTGACGCAGCCATTTTCGGGAATGGACTTTGCCGGATGCGAAGATTTTGAACTGACGGGTTTTGCCCCTCTGGAAACAGCGGGAGTGTCCGACGTGAGTTTCTGGGTGGGGGACAATTTCAAGAGCGACACCAACGTGCCCGGATTTTCGGACTCCGTTCTCGGACAGGTCCAGGCGGGGCTGCTGTTTGTGCCAGCTTCATTGGTTGCCGGCCCAGAATCCCTGACGGTGTTGAAGGGTAGGCTTCCGAAGGTCCGTGCTTTAGTGCCTGTGGAAAATCCTCACCATGCCATAGTGGAATTCTTGAAGCGCTTTGCTTGCGATGGGGCTGATGGCGTGAAAGGTGCCAATGGTATAAATGGTGTCGCCCAGATTCACCCCACGGCGGTGGTGGAGGGCATAGTCGGTAAAGGTTGCCGTATCGGCCCCCACTGCGTGGTGATGGCCGGTGCGGAACTGGGCGCGAACTGCGTTCTGGAATCTTCCGTGACTATTTACCCCCATGTAAAGATTGGCGAAGGTTGTATTTTTCAGGCGGGAGCGGTTATAGGCTCCCGAGGTTTCGGTTTTTACGAATACAAGGGGGAACGCCGTATGATTCCCCATTTGGCGGGGGTCCGCATAGGGGACCGCTGTAGCTTTGGCGCCAATACCGTGGTGGCGGCAGGCTTTTTGGCTCCAACCTCCATCGGAGACGACAGCCATTTTGACTCTATGGTCGAAATCGCCCACAATTGCAAGGTAGGGAACCACGTGTTTATGGCGTCACAGTCGGCGCTGGCAGGTTCCGTTACCGTTGGGGACGGTTCCGAATTTGCGGGGGCCGCCAAGGTGGCGGACCACATTACCATCGGCAAGAATGTGAGGGTGGCGGCCAAGGCGGGAGTGACCCGCGATGTGCCCGACGGCAAGACCGTTTCGGGATTCCCCGCTCTGGAGATAGACCTGTGGCGCCGTTGCATGGTCCGCCTGAAACAACTCGGGAAAAAGTGATGCCGGCCTGCAGGACTCTTAATTTTACATCACCTTCGCTTTCCTATGGTTCTGCGAGTGTCTCGGTGCAGATTTTGCCTCGGGATTCAAACCGCGCACCCCGCATTTCCTGGAATGTGGGCGGCAGGCATCTTTACCGCACGGATCAGGTCAAACTCTTTGAATCGTTGCATTTTGACGTGTGCCGGACTACCATTTACAGTGATTGCGGCTTGGATGCAGGTCGCGACGGAGCGTCCGCAGGCCTTGATGGAATGCACGCAGGTCGTAAATGTGCGGCCCTTGCCACACCTGAACATCTGGCGCCTGTTTTCTTGCTTTGGCCGGATGTTTCCTTTGACGTGAATGTCGAAGGGGTTGATGCCGGTAGGGCGGCTATTGGGGCGGACGGTAGGGATGTTAATGGGAATGCCGCAAATCCCGTGCCGGAAATTCCCCTGATGGACGGCTCCGCCTTGCCCTTCTTCTTGGCTTTGCGGCGGGAAGCGGGCGTGCCCCGGGAACTTTCGTTTTACGATGCTCCCGTGTCGAGACAGTGGGATTTGCGCAATGCTCCGGACCAGCCCTCCTATGGTTATGTCCGGATCGAATCCGCCGAAACCTTCGAGGTGGAGTACCGCCTGGACCGACCCGATGCAAACGGTTTCGAGTCCAGTGCCGCCCTTTCGGTGTATGGTCCCGAAGACCTTTACGGAGTGTTTCAGTCCAGGACTTTTATCCTGGAAAAGGAATATGAACAGGCCCGAGAAGCAGGCCTTTTGGCTGGTGCCACGGAAAGTTGCGGCCTGCTGGTCAAAACTCCCGCGGACAAGTCCCTTTACCGCACCCCCGAAGAACCCGCTATGCACAAAATTCTAGATTTGCTGGGCGACTTGAGTTTTGCATGCCCTGCATTGCCCAAGATTCGCGTTGAAATTTTGAATGGCGGTCACGCAAGCCACCATCAGATTTTAAAAGAAGTTTTGCCTTATTTGCTCAAGGTGGAGTGATCAGTGCGTAAGATCTACATGGCTGGAATGAACCACAAGGTGGCAGAGATTGCCATCCGTGAAAAATTCTATATCCCCATGGATATCAAGACCCGGGCGCTGCAAGAATCCCCCTTTGACGAGTTATTGATTCTTGCCACCTGTAACCGCACTGAAATTTACGTGGCAAGCGACAGGCCTCTTTGCGAGAGAGACCTGGTGCAGTATGTGTGCGGTCTAGTTCATCAGGATTACGGCAGTTACGCATCGTACTTCTACTACAAGGAAGGCGATGACGTGGCAAGGCATGTGATGAACGTGTGTGCTGGCCTGGACAGCGTGGCCATGGGTGAAGACCAGATTCTGCACCAGATTGGTCGTGCCTACGAGACGGCTCACCAGCTTCACGGCACGGGAATTGTCCTGAACAAGCTCTTTCAAGAGGCCATACACACCACCAAGCGCATCAAGACCGAAACCAACCTGAGCAAGCTGTCTTGCAATATCCCGTTTCTTGCCATGAAACAGGTGCAAAAGACCTTCGGGGATCTGGAAAACAAGACTGTTTATATCGTGGGCCTTGGGGAGATGGGTTCCCTGATGCTTAAGTATGTGCAAGAGAATACTACCCACATTTACGCCAGCAGCAAGACCTTTGCCAACGCTCAGAAGTTTGCCGACGTGCTGACTCCGGTGCCTTTCGAGGACCGCTACAAGGTGCTTTCGGACTGTGACGTGGTTATCCTGTGCAGCGCCTGCCAGGAACCTATTGTGACAAGGGATGAATTCGTTCGTGCTTTAAAAGACGCAGCACCCCTTTCTTTGTCATCCCCGCGACCTGTGGTGAGCGGAGTCGAACCAAGGCGGGAATCTCCCCTCGCAAAAACGTCGTCATCCGAAAACGAGCCCCAGCGCCTCGTTATCGACCTGGGCAACCCCCGCAATGCCGAACCTTCCATCGGCGACTTGCCCAACGTGCAGTATGTGTGCGTGGACGACCTGGAAAAAATCGTTTCCGAAAATCGCAGGCTCCGCATGGCGGAACTGGACGCCGCCCAGAAGATTTTGCAAGAGGGCTTGGAAGAATTCCTCTCCTGGTGCCGTATGGACGAGGTGGCGAAGGGCATTCATGTGCTGGCCGATAAGATGGTCAAGACCGCTGGGGAAGAGTCCGGAAAGCTGCTGGCCTCGCTCCCTAACATGGACGAAGCCTCCGCAACGAA
>CALATK010000249.1 GCA_937891805.1 uncultured Fibrobacter sp.
CGATCTGACCCCCACGGTGCAGGCAGGCAGCTTTACGGTGCTGGAGCTGTTTCACGGCCCTACCTCTGCCTTTAAGGACGTGGCGCTGTGTATGCTGCCCCAGCTGCTGACCGCAGCCAAGACCCAAAAGAACATGGATGAGGATATCCTGATCCTGACTGCCACCTCCGGTGATACCGGCAAGGCGGCGCTGGAGGGCTTTAAGGCGGGCAAGACCCGGGTGCTGGTGGCCACCGATGTGGCCGCCCGCGGTCTGGACATCGACGATGTGGACGCCGTGTTTAACTACGACGTCCCTGATGAAAATGAATACTATATCCACCGTATCGGCCGCACCGGCCGCGCGGGCCGTAGCGGAAACGCCATACTGTTCATCACTCCCAGGGAACGTCGCCTGCTCAAGACCATCGAAAAGGCCACCCGCCAGCCCATCGAGGCCATGGCCCTCCCCAGCGCCGAACAGATCAGCGCAAAGCGCGTCGCCAATTTCCAGAAAAAGATTCAAGACAAACTAGCAAACGCAAGCCTCGACAAGTTCCGAGAAATCCTCATGAAGATGACGGTGGAACTGGGAACAAATGTCGAAGACATCGCCGCAGCAGCCCTCTGCATGGCCCAGGAACGGGAACCGTTGTTCCCCAAGATGGAGCAGCTCTCTATCCCGAAGATCCGGGACAACAGCGACCGCGACGACATGCCGGAAAGGCCCCGCAAGGAACGCAAGGAAGGCGCCAACGGTGTAGAAGAAGGCTACCTGCGTTACTACCTGGCGGTGGGCCGCAGGGACCATGTGTCCCCTCGGGACATCGTAGGCGCCATCGCCGGCGAGGCCGACATCAGCAGCGCCATCATCGGGCGTATCAAGCTCTTTGACAAGTTCAGCACCGTAGAACTTCCGGACAATACCGACCAGAGCGTGCTGGACATTCTCTCCGAAATGACCATCCGGGGTAACGACGCCAAGTTCCGGCTCATGACCGACGACGCGCCGCCGCCAAAAGAACGCAAGAGTTTCAAGAGCAAAAAGGATTTCGGCAAGAAACCGAAGGGCAAAGAGAAGCCCTTCCGGGAATTTCACGGCGACAAGCCCTTCCGCAAGACCCGCCGCTTCGGTAGACATTAGTCTCTCACCAGCCCGTTCGCCTTGTAGTAGGGCGCGTCCTTCAGCACCTCTTCGATCCAGGACTGCTTCAGCGGGTTGTTCCGCCATTCCTCGTGAAGGCTTCCCCGCTCCCTGGGGTACATCTGGGCCACGGCATCTTCGACCGTCTTTTCTTGCGACAGAGCCTCCGCAAGTTCTGACGCCACAGTATAGACCTGCGAAAGTCCGTCCGATTCCAGATTGAAATTCGTCGTGTGGCGGATAACCGCCATCAGTAAAGCCGGGTCCACGTTTTCCCTGATGGACGCCTCCATCACAGGAAGGCCACACAGCTGTTCCGTGCTCCAGGGGGTACCCCTATAGACCAGCTCCAACCGGTGATTCTCCCCTCTGGAATCAATCTTCACCAAGTAGCGGGCCCCAAGCCGTTGCTGCACTTTTTTCACTATACGGATTCCGCGGTTCTTGAACTGCTTGTAACCGTCAAAAGAAATCCACAGGGTATCGTCCAGCCGCACAAGCCTCGGGGTCGTTGGCCGTTGCACCTCTTCATTATAGATTTTCAGCAGGGCGGGCAGGCCGTAGGCAAGCTCCGGCAAAGGACTCTTCAAATCGCAAACGGAATCGATGACGATAGCCTTTTCACTACCCAGGTTTTCTACCATGGTCCTGGAATAATCCCTGAACACCAGCCTGGAATCTTGACCACTTTCGGCCACGTCGTGAGGGTACAGCGCATAGGCCGCCACAATCGACGCCAAAAAAACGGCGAAGGCAAGCAGAGCCCAACGCACCTTGCGGTGGTGCCAAAGCAACTTCGCCCACGCCCTGCCCTTTGGAGTATGCCCCAGGTACAAGACTAGGAAAGCCGAAATGGTAATCCAAATAATCGCTATCACCAACAGTGCCACGCTATCCAATATAATTTCTAATTTGGGGGCATGCTGAATTCACTTGAAAATATCGTCATCATCGGGGACAGAATCCTCATCAAGCCCCTTGAGGCATCCAACAAGACCGGCAGCGGGCTCTACCTGCCACCCAGTGTCAAGGAGCGCGACGCCGTGCATACGGGGCTGGTGGTCAAGGTGGGTCCGGGGTATCCGATTCCCGCCTCCAAGGATCCCGACGATTTGTTCAAGAACGAATCCCAGGACCCCATAAGCTACGTGCCCCTGCAGGTCAAGGAAGGAGACGAGGCCCTGTACCTCCATGCCGGCGGCTACGAAATAGAAATCAACGACGAACGCTATGTCGTCGTGGGTCAAAACGCCATTTTGCTAGTGCTGCGGAACGAAATCCCCGACAGCGTGGACAACCTGTAAGCAGAGGCGCAATAACTAAGCGCCCTGGCTTGCCAGCAGGTCGTGGGCTTCCTTGATTTTTCCGAGAACCACCTTGGTAGAATCGAACAGGGCGGTAACCTGGTCCTGCAATTCCGTAAAGAATTCCTTGTTGCAGAACAGGTCTTCCTTGGAGCTCTTGATATTTGCAAAGACCGTCTTGAGGGCCTGCAAAGTCTTGGTCTCCTTCTCCGCCACCGTCTGGATTTCCTGACGGATTTCGGCCAGTTCCGCCTTTTTCCTTTCCGCAATCTCCGGGTCGTTTTCCTTGAGAATGTGGGTGGGCAGCACGCCGTAATCTTCGTACTTTTCGTTAGGCGAAATGGTATTGTTCCTCGCCACCATGGTGCGGATTCCCGTTGATTTCACCGAAGACGCCACCGAGATGGTGCAATTGGAGGTGCCGTGGTAATTGCAGCGCACCCGCTTTTCCACATGCTTCAGTTCGTTGTACGGGAAAAAGTCCCCTTCGGTCTCGATGTAGCGAAGAGGCGCATACAAGGGCACTGTTTCACCGGCAATGGTAATGCGGTAGAATACGCAAGGTTCATCATTGAACATCTTGGTTTCGTACTGGTTGTTGCTGCTTCTCAACAACTTCTGGATTCGGCTCATCAGGTTTTCTGCATCGTAGGGCTTTTCCAGAATTTCGGGCACATCCTTGAGGAGCTGTTTCAGCACAACCTGCCGGTACTTTTCCGTAATAATCTTGTTGGACACGGACCTGGACCAGATGGGGAGTCCCAAGAAGAAGGTATCCTCCAGGCGGGTTTCCGTGCGCCCGTTAAAGAAGGCCATGGCCTTCATGATGTTTGCAAGAGCAATCCATTTCCGCACAGAAACGTAGATGTGGTTTTCGTCGCAGATTTCCACGACACCCGCAATGACCTTCAGGGCATCATCGGACAAAACCACCTTCTTGATTTCTTCATTCCACTGGGCCTTTTCTTCGGCGGTGACGCTTAGGCCGGGAGACACACGGGTACTGGTCACGTCGCCCTGGGTTTTCAAAAGTTCGCAAAGGGAACTGGCCGAAATATTTTCGGGCAGCACAATCGAAAGGGTTATGGCATCGATAATCTCGCCACGGCACAGGGCATCTTCGGGGCGCATCTCGCTAGAAAAAATGACCGAAGCCTTGCCATGGTCTTCCATGGCGATTTTGGCATTGTCCTTGGTCTTTTCGTCCCTGGGGTCGTAGGCGAGGAACTGGATAAAATCGTAACTTCCCAAATTATCAGGCATATCCTGCTCGCGGGAACCGATTTTCAGAGCTTTTGCGTTCTTGAAAGCCGCCACAAGGCGTTCCAGAATCAGGCCCTTTCCCGAACCGGAACGGCCATACAGATAGAACGGTTCACCCAGCAGAGACGCCAAAAATCCCAGCTGAACCTGGAATTCCCTCTCCGGAATTCCCGTCACCAGGGATGCCATCAATTCAGAAATGCGCTTTGTCAAGTTCATATTTTCACCTCCTCTGACGATAAAAGTAGTAAATAGAATTTAGGGGCTAGGATCTAGGGGCTAGGATCTAGGGGCTAGGATAGCCGGTCTCAAGAGTCGTCATCCTCGCTGTCATTCTGGAGCGCAGCGATAGAATCACGAGGATCCGTTTGAAAAAGCTAGCCCAAAATCCGTCTCCACCGTCTGCACGCAGCAGTACACCCGCGGGCTCTTCTGCAAGTCCTCGCCTAGCCGCACAAAGTCCTTTTCCGTCATGAGCACGCAGCGGGCCGTCTTTAGCGCGTTCCGAACAGCGCCTTCAAAATGGCGGTCATGGTCCCGACGCACGACCTTCCTCGCCACCTTCACGCCAAAACTTTCAACATCCCTAAAAAAGCGTTCCGGATTCCCGATGCCGCACAGGGCCCACATCCCCGAACCTGCGGCAGCTTCTCCGTTGCCCGCGCCGCCGTTTATGTCCAGTTGTTCGCCGACACCATTCATTTCTAGCCGTTCACCCGCACCGTTCACGATTTCTGAAATGGAGAATTTCACGTCCGGCTTTTCTCCGTAGCACTTCAAGACTGTGTCCGCAGGCGCATGGTCCTGCACAAGGCTACGGTTCGGTCCTGCGGGCCACAAGTCCCGTAACCTACAAGGCGGTTCACTCCAGTCCAGCCGCACCGTCCACGCCGGCCGCAAGCGGCTATCCTCAAAGCCGTCGTCGCAAATGATGTAGTCAAAGTCTAGGTCCAGCTCACGGGCCGTCTTGTAACGATTAGGTGTCGCCACCACCGTAGCCCAGGGGAGTTTTTTCTTCAAAAGTTCAAACTCGTCGCGGGCTTTCGCATGACAAAGTACTGCTATCTTCGCGCCTTCTGTTGTTTTAGACAAATTAACAGAATGATTCTTGAGATTCTCGGCAAGCCACACTACAAAAGGAGTCTTGCCTGCACCGCCTGCCAAAAAACTCCCTACCACAATCAATTTGGCATGAGCCAAGGGCTTCCTCGGCCGAAGGGAAAGCCAGTGATGAAGCTTGTAGAGAGCTCTGTAGATTAACGCAAAGGGCATGAGGCTTGGGGCAAGAGCAATGTGGAATGTGAGGTTAGCAATGAGTTGTCAACATCGTCATCCTCGTGTAGACGAGGATCCGCTTGAGTGAAGTTAGTGGATGTTCGCTTTGGTTCGACATGGCTCACCACAGGTCGCGAACATGACATCCTTCAAAGGAATCCTTCGGTAAAATTTAGTGCAATCTCCGGTCCGACCTCACAACTCACAACTCACGACTCACCACTCACAACTCATCGCCCTCAGGCGATGTTCCTCTTCTGCAGCAGGAACAAGTCCGCAAGCACCAGGGCCGCCATGCTCTCCACGATGACCGGCGCGCGCACAGCCACGCAGGGGTCGTGCCGACCCTTGGCAGCGAGGCTGCCGTTTTCGCCACCCCGGCCTGCCGTCTTCTGTTCTTGCGAAATCGTGGCCGTGGGCTTGAAGGCCATGCGGCATACGATGTTCTCGCCGTTGCTGATTCCGCCCAGAGAACCGCCCGCGTTGTTGGTCCGGGTCCTGTAGCGGTTTCCGTCAAAGAAAATCTCGTCGTTGTGTTCGCTGCCGTGCATGCGGGCCGCCTTGAAACCGCTTCCGATTTCAAAACCCTTGCAGGCCGGAATCGAAAGCATTGCTTGTGCAAGCAAAGCATCCAGACGATCGAACACAGGCTCCCCGAGACCTGCAGGCACGTTCCGCACCACAAGCCCAACAGTTCCGCCTACGCTGTCGCCGTTCTTCTTGGCGTCCAAAATTTCCTGCTCCATCTTGGCGCTGGCAGCCGCATCGGGGCAACGCACAGGAGAAGCCTCTACCGCATCAGCCGACAGAGTTTCCAAATCCAGGGCGGGGCAATCCACAGCACCCACACTATCCACCCAGGCCACAAACTCTACACCTGCCACCTGAGCGAGGAACTTCCGGGCCACCGCTCCGGCAGCCACGCGACCGATGGTCTCGCGGGCAGAACTGCGTCCGCCGCCACGGTAATCCCTAAAGCCATACTTGATGTCGTAGCACAGGTCCGCATGGCCAGGCCTGAACCATTTCTCGATGTCGGAGTAGTCACCGCTCCGCTGGTCCTCGTTAAAGACCACAAAGGAGATAGGAGTGCCGGTGGTCTTGCCATCGAACACGCCGCTCAAAATCTTCACCTGGTCCTTTTCGGCCCTGGCGGTGGTCATCTTGCCTTGCCCCGGACGCCTACGGTCCAGAAAAACCTGGATATCGGCCTCGGAAAGGGGAATTCCGGCAGGGCAGCCGTCCAATACGGCCCCTACGGCAGGACCATGGGATTCACCCCAGGTCGAAATAGAAAAAATCTTACCAAAAGTGCTAGACATGCCCAAAATATAGATAAAAGGCGAAAATTTCCCCTTTTTTCGCTCCCCTTTTGAAAGAGTTTACTATATTTTACAATGCTTCTAGGAGTTATGATGCCGAGATTGTTGCTTATCATTACGCTTTTTGTGTTCTCATTTTCCATGAGCGCTTTCGCCCAGCGTAGTGAAGATTTTGCAGGCATTCCCTTTGGCTCCGACCGCCAGACCGTCATCGAAGAGGTCATGAAGATGGGTTACGAGCCCTATGGTCAGAGCGGCGAAGGCGAACGGGTGGTCATCCCCGTGTTCAAGTTCGGCGAACTGCCGGTGCAGGTGGACTTCATCTTCAACCAGAACGACAAGTTCTACGCCTTCGAAATCCGTACCGGCCGTGTAGAAGAATCCCGCAAGAACAAGGCCATCGAGGCCGCCACCTACATGTCCGAGCAGTTCACTCTCAAGTACGGCAAGCCGGTAGAGCCCGCCACCGTTGACGAGACCAACATCAAGAACGGCAGGAACATCTACCAGGAGTGGTTCTCCGTCAAGGCCCTCAACGCCTACACCTCCGTGGTCAAGAACAACAACCGCTATTTCGTGATGGGCGTGGTGGAACACAGAGGCCTGGCCAAGGAACAGAGCAAAAAGGCCAAGGCCAAAGAAAAAGCCGCAAGCGCCCCTGTCTTCTAATAAGTTTCTTTCGAGAGCCTCGCCCGCTGCGGGGCTTTTTCTTTTTTTCCAGGAGTTTCTATGTCCAAGCTCATGCGTTCCATTTCGGGCATCCGCGGTATCGTGGGTGACACTCTTACCCCTCAGGTCCTGTCTTCCCATGTGAAGGCCTTTCTCCAGATTACCAAGGCCAAGCGGGTGGTCATCGGCCGCGACAGCCGCCCCACCGGAGAGGCAATCCAGCAGTTCGTGTCGGGCATCTGCAGGCTTTCGGGCGTAGACGTGGTAGATGTGGGTCTTTCCACCACTCCTTCTGTGGAAATCCTGACCACACACTTCAAGGCAGACGCCGGCATCATCATTACCGCAAGCCACAACCCCTTGGAATGGAACGCCCTTAAGTTCTTGAACAACAAAGGGTTATTCCTCGGCCCGGACGACGTGAAAAAACTGTTCGAACTGGCAGACCAGGACCGATTCGATTATCCGGACTACCGCACCATGGGCAGCTACGAAGTCACCCCCGATGCCGACGGCATCCATATTCAGGGGACGCTCTCCATCCCCTTTGTAGATGTGGAGGCTATTCGCAAGTGCAAGTTCAAGGTGGCGGTGGATGCCGTAAACGGTGCAGGCAGCTACATCGTGCCCCGCCTGCTAGAAGAGCTGGGCTGCGAAGTTGTCCGTGTTCACTGCAAGCCCGACGGCACGTTCCCCCGCGGGGCCGAACCCATTCCCGAAAACCTGGGCGACCTTCGTGACGCAGTCAAAAAGAACGGCTGCGCCCTGGGTTTTGCGGTGGATCCCGACGCTGACCGTTGCGCCCTGGTAGACGGTTTAGGACAAAGTATCGGCGAAGAATACACCCTCGCCATCGCAACCGAAGAGGTTTTGAGCCAAAAGAAGGGAGCCACCTGCGTGAACCTTTCCACCAGCCGCATGAACGAAGATGTTGCCGAAAAGTACGGCTGTGAATGCAGTCGGGCCAAGGTAGGCGAAATCAACGTGAGCCTGCAGATGATCGAGAAGGGCTGCATTATCGGTGGCGAAGGAAACGGCGGCGTGATTTTGCCCGCACTCCACTACGGTCGCGACTCCCTGGTGGCGGCGGCTCTCGTGCTCAGCTGGATGGCCCACCACAAGGGCGGTCCCGAAAAGTTCGTTGCCGAAAACCCGGCCTACGTGATGCCCAAGAAAAAGTTCGAACTGGGCGACAAGAAGGTGGCCGATATTCTGCCCAAGGTCAAGCAGGCCTTCGCCGACTGGAAAAGCGACGAGCGGGACGGCCTGTGGCTCGGCAAGGGAAAGTCCTGGGTGCACGTGCGTGCCAGCAACACCGAGCCGGTCATCCGCGTCATCGCCGAAGCCCCCACCGCCGAAGAAGCAGAAGCACTCTGCTCGACGGTAGAAAAAATAATCTGATGAAAATTATGAATTCGGAGTTCGGAATTCGGAATTAGTTAATTGGAATAAAAATCCGAATTCATACATCCGAATTCCGAATTATCCCCCCTCTTGCATAAACGGCAGCTGCTTGGCGCGTTGCATCAGGCGGTGGGCGTGAGCCTCGTTCTTGGGCTGCGCCCCATACAAAAGTTCAAAGAATTTCTTGAGGCCTATTTCACCGCCGCCCTGTTTCAAGATGTAAACCACCACCAGGTTCTGGGGCGCTACCGTCGAACTGATGATGTCGATATCCGTATTGCCCAGCTGCGAAACCGCCAGCTGGTAGGCGTCCTCTCCGTAATCCCGAATGAGCTTCTGGATATCGCCCAGGGATTCAAAGCCCAGAGCCTTGAAAACCTTCAGGTAATGTAACAGCGAAGACTCGTGGATTTCTGCCTGGTTGATGGAGGCGATGCGTTTGTTCAGCGCATCGAAAGGCCTCAGCTGCAGGTAATTGCTGAAGGAGTCGCCGTCCAGCGACACTTCTTCGAAATTGCCGGAATGCACCAGGGCCTGCACGCGACGGCGGTAGTTGTTGATACCCGTACGAATCTGGCAGAACTGTTCATCTACAAGTTCCAGCATTCCCGCCAGACGGTTCAGGTTCCGCAGGTATTCCCTGGGCACCTCTACGCCGGTCTTGTAACCCGTGTCGTGGTCCAGAGTGGCCCACACGTGCTGCAGGGCGCTTCGCATCTGGAGCTCGAAGCGGAACTGGTTCAGCTGGGGGCATTCCGGATCCTTGTAAATCTTTTCGGGCAGCCTGCAAATGTAATGCAGGGAATTGTAGCCGAAGCTGTGAAGCTCGTGCATCTTGCGCTTGTCGATACTGTTCACCCAGTCCACTTCAAAGAGCTGCTCGGCAAGGGCCGCAATCTTGTCCACCTCGTCGCTATAGAAGGTAATGACACGCACGCCCAGAATATCCGTGATGTCGTCCAGGCTCTTGTACTTTTCGCCCTTGCGGTCCAGCTTGCCCGCAAGACTGCTTTCTTCCTTGATTCGCGCCTCTACCGCATTGATATAGATGTGGTTGTCCTGGATACTCTTGCGGAGCGTGTCCCGGACAATGGAGAGCATCTTCGCAAACACCGGACGGTTCTCCCGGAACTCCTCCAGGATGGTGTTGCCGTGGGCATCCAAACCATAACTTCCTACGGGTTTATCAGACATAAAGCAAGTGTCTCCTTATCTAGAGCCGGACTTGTCAAACAATTTAGAAATCAGTTCTTCGAATTCGTTGTAGGCGAAAGTTCCCTTCAGGCTTGAGAGCGCACGGGCAAGGCCCCGGTAATGCCACTCATGGTCCGCCACGTTCTTTACGCGGAACAGGTCCCAGACCTTGTCGCCCATCTGCAGGTAGTCGCGGTAAATGGCGCGGGCGTTGCTCAGCTTGTCCGAAAGGGCCACCATCTTGGCCTCATAACTGGCTGCCGAAATACGGTCTATGGCCGCCTGCTTGCGGATATGCCAGGATTCCTCTTCGGTCACGTTCTCTATGGGAATTTCCGTTTCAGCCGTCACCAGGGACGCCACCCGCTCGCCAAATTCCCGACGGATGTCTTCCATGGTCACGTCCGTATCTTCTACCGTGTCGTGAAGCGCCGCCGCCGCAAGCAATTCCTGGTCACCGGTCATGGTGGCAGCGATTGCCACCGCTTCCATGGGGTGCACTATGTAGGGGAACCCCTTGCCCCGTCGCTCGCCGCCCTTGTGGGCATTGACAGCAAAAACTATGGCCTTATCGAGAATAGATGTATCCATGTGCAGTAATATAACATTCTTTTTCCACCCTTGAGCCAGCCCCAACCATTTATATATGACTCTTTTTCCATTCAAAAACAGCCTGAAATTTTTGTAAAAACATTTTTTAAAACTAAGGTGTAGTATTTCTTGCCTTGGCCATGAATTTATTCTATATTGAAGATATGGCATTAGCAATACGTCCATTACCAGTTCTAGAGGGCGCTGCAGCAGACAGGTTCGTAAGAAAGGCAAACCGAACGCTGAAAGCGAAGAAGAAGCTTGACTTAAGCGAAAAAGTCAAAGCCACAGCCTTTATTCTCAAAAACGCAAAGATATAGCCCATGAGTTATCTTTTATCCAACTGCAGGTTGACAAGTTTGCAGGATATACAGGTTCAGTCGAACCTGTCTTTTTTTTCCTGTGGAGACAAAGATCTCGACGAATTTTTCCAATGCGATGCCACAGCGTACGAATACGCGCTATTCGGAAAAACATATGCATTCATCGATAAAAGAAACAACATCACGTCAATGTTTACAATCTCCAATGGCGGAATCCAAGCCAAACAGATGCGGCGGAAGCTTCGCGAAAATGTCCCATACCCTAAGAGGTTGATTCACAACTATCCTTCTGTATTAATCGGCCGGCTTGCAGTAAGCAATCCCCTTCTCGCCCTTGCTCTGTTCGTTTGTGATGTTAAAGGGATGCAGTATAGACGCTCATTGATTGTGATTCCTAGGAACACATAGGGCCGATTTTTTGTACTCACCTTGTTTTCCACAGATCGAAGAATGTCCAGATAGTCCTGATCCACATATACTAAACGAACCTTTGCTTTTTCGTTCACAAATCCTCCAAAATAAAAAAAGACTGCAACCCCGAAAACGGGATTGCAATCTTTAAATACTGTCCACTAAGGCAGGACCACGCACCTGTTGGCTACCCAACATCATCAATATATAAAATTTCCGTCTAAAGGGCAACACCTTTTTGAAAAAACATCCATTATGCAACTATAGTTGACCAAATGCAAACAGCTGTTGCTCATCCCCGCGCACCTTCCTTGTCATCCCCGCGAAGGCGGGGATCTCCCTTCACTTGTAAAATCCGCACCGTAAACAAAATTTTCAGGCATATTTCGCCTCAAAAAAGCGTCTATATAGCAGATGGGGATTTTACCTGTCCGCGATACGGGCGCGTTCCCGGAAAAAAGACGACAAATGGAAAACAAATGCACACCCTTTGATCAACTCACCATCACCAACAGGTTCATGTTCGCCATGGTATTCAGCCACAAGGAAATCGCCAAACCATTCCTAGAAGCGATTCTCGGAATCAAGATTCATGAACTCCGGGATCCCGAACCCGAAAAGACCGTCGAAGTAGGCCCCGTCAGCAAGGGAGTCCGCTTCGACGTCTTCGTGAAGGAGACAGGACCCGGTGGTGAAACCCTCCGTTGTTTTGACATTGAAATGCAGATGGAAGATACGCACGAGATCCCTAAGCGGGCACGTTTCTACCAGGCCATGCGCGACAGCGAGGCCCTAAGCAAGGGCGAAAAGTACCGTAACCTGAAGGAACTCTACATCATTTTCATTTGTCCCGACGACATTTTCAAGCAGGGCCGCGCTGTTTATAGGTTCAAAAATCTTGAAGTTGACGACCCGAAAATCGAGATGGGCGATCTTTCCTTCAAAAACTTTTATATTTTTAGCAAGTACCGCGATGTAGCCGAGAAATCCATCAGGACCTATCTGGAGTACTTCGCCACCAGCAAGCCAATCTCCCCGGAAACCGAGGACATTGATAAGCTGGTGAAATGGTATCAGACCGACAACAACACGAGGATACGCTATATGACTTGGCAAGAAGAAATAGACATCGCCGTTGACCAGGAACGCCAGCGTGCAAATGAAATCCAAAAGTTGGCCGATTCAGAAAAGGCCCGTGCCGACGAAGAAAAAGCCCGTGCCGACAGGTACGAGAAGATGCTCAAGGACCTCGGAAAACTGTAGCCGCCTAACAGTAGATATCCAACCAGCCCGTTCATCGAACGGGCTTTTTATTCGATATATATTCCAACTTGGACTATGAAAATCCGGGAAAATCTCCCTTTTTTGCAGCTTTCCTTCATTTCATATTGACATATAATATAAAATTTTATATATTATGTGTAAATATAAAAACATACTGGACAAATGAAAAATCCACTGGACAAAACCAGCCTGCTATTGCGATTTGCCCCCGAGGTCGGAGGGGTATTCTCCCTGTCGGAACTGAGTTCCCTCTTCGACATCGCAAACCAACAAACACTGTGGATTGCCGTCAGGCAATTCGAGACAGCCGGTCTCCTCAGCCGCTACTGCCGGGGAATATATGTCGCACGGGAATTCGATTCCCAAATCCTCTCTGCAAAGGTTCGCACGGATTCATACATTTCCTTCGGCTCGGCACTTGCATACCGTAGGCTAATCGGCACCGAAAGCCCGCGACTCGTCACCTGCGTCACTCCGGCAAGGGCAGCGGAATATTCCGGCGACGTAAACCTGTCCTACGCAAGGATTTCCAAGGACCTGTTCTTTGGATACGAAACCCTGCAGAACGGGGTCAAGATGGCCGACGCGGAAAAAGCCGTGCTGGACACGCTCTACTTTTACCAGCATAAAAAAAACTTCTATTTCAACATATTCCAGGACATCGATTTTTCTACTTTGTCCAGAAAAAAACTGGACGCCTACCTGAAGCAATACAAGAACCCGAAATTTCAGACCTTCGCAAGGAACACGATTAATACACCGCCGCACTCTTGATTAGTTGCAGGAGCCCATGACGTTGATCCTGGTCGTGATGGAATCTTGTCCAAACCTGTCTAAATCGTGGAAGAACCTGAACGTATACTTGTTTTTCTAGCAAATAAATGCTATATTACGGCCATGGCTTTAGCAATAAGTACAGTACCAGTATTGACGGACGATGTTGCAGAAGATTTTGTCCGGCAAGCTGACTATAATTCGGAACATCTTGCTGGTTCCGAGTATAGCGCCGACAAAGAGGCGTGGTGTCTCCGCATTATCGAGAATTCAAGACTTGACCAGTTAAAGCGTTCTAGTTCAAAATGAACCTTTCCGATTTTTCGTTCAGCACTCTGGGGGAACACATCAGTGACCTCTCCACATTCGATTGTGGCAGGAAAGACATCAACGATTTTTTCAAAGACGAGGCGATGGACTACCAGAACGAATTGTTCGGCAAAACCTACCTTTTCAGCCCGCGTGATAATTTGGAATGCGTAGCGGCTGCTTTCACGGTGGCGAACGCAAGTATTTTCACCCGAATGCTCCCGAACTCAAGACAAAAGAAAGTCGGCTACGAAGTACGGCATTCGAAAGGGCAAATCAACTATCCGGCAGTACTGCTTGGTCGATTGGGTGTTGACGTTCGTTTTGCCGGTCATGGTCTTGGACCGCAGATTATAGAATTTGTCGCGCAATGGTTTGCCGGTTCTGAAAATAAATCCGGCTGCAGGCACTTGATTGTTGACGCGTACAATGAAGATTGGCTTCTGAAATTCTATGAACGGTGTGGCTTAATTCCAATATTCAACAGCATAGAACAGGAGCGAACATATCGGCAAATTGAAGACGAAAGTAAGCCGTTGGAAACGAGGCTGCTTTACAGGGATCTCATTTTGCTAAGACGAGATTCAATTCGAAAATAAACGAAAAAGGACGATCGGTTAAGCTCGTCCTTTTGCTTTTTACAAGAATGTAGGTTACATTGAAGAGTGCGTCAGCGATTCTTCGACGCTAAAGTCATAAAACTGTTGGACGAGCCGAAAGAGCATCGGCTAGTTTACCAAGTTCATGACACCGTGGTGGAAGTCCTGGTTATTTCCGCCTATGGGCATTATACCAAATGGACGCTCCGCCAGCGAAATAGCCCCCAATTATTCCAACTTGGACTATAAAAATCCGGGAAAATCTCCCTTTCTGTAAAAAAAAATCTATGTTTATTCCCATCGAAAGCGTCTGGGATATGGCGATTTTTCGCGAAAAACGGCATTTTTGTCAAAACTCCATGTTGTCGTGACACAAACGTGACATTTTTTTGACAAAACTATTGCTTTTCCGTGAAAAAAGTTGTATATTACAGATGTAACCGGGCAATTCCGCCCAAAAGAATGTGTCACTAACAACAAGGAGAACACACTATGAAAAAGCAAGGTTTTACCCTTATCGAATTGATGGTCGTGATCGTGATCATGGGCATCCTGGCCGCCGTCGCAGTACCGAAACTGTTCGGCATGATCGCCAAGTCCAAGGCCTCTGAAGTCGGCCCTGCAGCAGGAACCTACGTGAAGTTGCAGCAGGCATTTGTCGCCGAGAAGAATACCTATGGTGGGTGGACTGCCATTGGTTATACCGCTCCCGGTAAATCCGCAACAAACACCAATGGTTCCGGCTATACCACGAACTTTGCATATAGCGGGTCGTTTGACAAGGGAACCACGTCCCATACAAGTGGCACTGGTTGGACAGCTGCTTCAAGAACACAATTGAACGATTGCCCTCAGGGGAACAGCTGGACAGTTACATTGAATGCTATCACGAATGATAACGATAGCTATACAGCGTCAGCAGGTACCGACGCTGCATGCGTGGGCCTGACTCCGAATTTTGACAAAATCGGAAGATAACAAAAGTTCAGTGAAAAAAAACCACCAGCTTGCTGGTGGTTTTTTTATTTCCAGTTTTGAAAAAGGCTATTGCCGTATAGCCAAATATTCGAGACTTCAACCTCATTCCCCTCAACATAGGAAACATGCCGCGACCACACGTCATCTGCCACTTAAGTGACAGAATCTACCTTCCAGCATTTTCTAAATGACTATTTTTTAGAAAGATGTCAATAAATTATCAGCTCTCCTTAAACAATACAAATGTCATCAAGGGCATTGCCATTTGTGCTATGCTTTGGCATCATCTTTTTGTGGGCTTGCAAGAATTCGGAACAGGCATAGAAAGGGTTGCCGCAACATGTAAGGTCTGCGTTGCGTTGTTCGTCTTTTTATCTGGCTATGGATTGACAATTCAATTCGAAAAGAAGTCGTTCCAGGACTGGAAAAATAAAACGGCACATGTGGTTCTTTTTTTGCTGCGTAGGATTACAAAGTTTTACCTAAACTATTGGATTGTTTTTCTTTTATTTGTGCCAATTGGGGTTTTCATCTTTGGAAGGACTCCTTCCGTCGCATACAGCAAAAATGACTCTTCTGCTATTAACCTTTTGTTTGATTTCCTTGGGCTTCAGGGTTACAATTCCTACAACATCACTTGGTGGTTCAACCGGCTTATTCTTTGTCTGTACCTGTTCTTTCCTTTTTTATACTGGACGATGAAAAGTCGGCTTGTTTTCCCATGGATGTTGCTTTTGTTATACTTTGATCCGGGGTCCATTCTCTACCCCTTGCGGTTTGTTGCTTTGGGACTAGATGTGTATATAATAACATTTGCGTTAGGAATTTGTATGGCGGCACATAAAGAAGGCTTAAACAGGGTTTTACAAAAAACAAATGTATTTGCCGTGTTGTGCATTTTGTTTATCGTTGCCGCAACATTTCTGTATTTGAGAAATAGCGGAGTCTTTGATGATTCTAATGGATTTGGTGCAGATCCGCTAGCGACGGTCCCCTTGGTGTTTTTCGTAGCAACGCTTTCTAGTTTATTTGACATAAGATTTAGACTCCTTGCATTTCTCGGACGACACGCTATGAACATTTTCCTATTGCACACATTCATCTTCTCGTATTTCTTTCATTCTTTTGTTTATAGTTTTGAAAATCCGTTTTTAATTTTTTTAGTCTTGTTATGCTCGTCGTTCCTACTCTCAATCATTCTTGAATTCCTAAAAAAACATTTGGGCTTTTATAAGTTACAAGACAAAATCTGCGCAAAAATCGAGAATTACTAACTTTATTTTATGTTTTACAAAAAAACAATACTCATTGCGCTACTACTCAATGCCTTGTTTCTGGCGTTGTATTTTGCCTTTGGAATAGTTCGACATGGCTCGCTGGATGACTATTTTATGTCCAATATACTAACCGGAGCCTATGGTTCAACATATGATGTTCATATGTATTTTGTTAATTCCGCGTATGGGTATTTTCTAAAACCACTTTACATGATATTTCCTAAGGTGGGGTGGTATTTCCTATTTGAACTTGTTGGAACCTTCGCTGCCTTTACAACATTTACGTATTTTGTAATTATTAGGATGGGCAAAAAGTTTGGAATCCCATTTGCGTTGATCTTACTCGCGGCAGTGGTTCCCGATTTTTATTTTCAACTCAGCTTTACGCAATGCGCTACGGCATACACGGCCGCGGGAATATTATTATTTGCGATGGGCGATTCTGAAAAAAACAGATTGTACCTGTTTGGGGGATCGCTGTTTTTGATTGCGGGAAGCATAATGCGTTGGGAGGGGTTTCTTCTTGGAATGCCGTTCCTTTGCGCGCTGTTTACTATCAATGCGTTCTCAAGAAAGAAAATATACGTCACATCCATCATGGCTCTGTGCGCTGCTATGGTCACGCTCTATGGAACAAAGAAATACGACGAGTCTCTGTATTCTCAAGGCGATTATAAATATTATGCAGAGTATCAGCCGGTTCGGTCGTTCTTTGGTGATGGAGCCTATTATGATTCAGAATCCACTTACGATGAATTAGAAGAAAGAGGAATGTCCGGACTAGACTATACATTCGCAAGAAGCTGGATATATTATGACACAGATGTCTTATGTGCAGACAGTTTGCGGGCGATGGCGAAGATTGCACAACGTAATTTGTACACGCCTAACTGGTTCAGGATGCCGTTCGCCTTCTTTACAGCTGTTTCAAAAACGCTGACACGGACTAGTGGATGGTGTTGGGTTATACTTTGCTTAATATTGATAATCATTCCATCAAGGAAGTCGAATCTTTATCCGTGGATTTCTCTTTCAATAGTCGCTATTTCAATCGGCTATTTACTACTGGTTAACAGGCTAGTTTCCCATGTGGAATCGGGAATCTGGCTTTACGCGATTGTTTCAGGAATCCCGTTCCTTTGTAAAGATGGCGTTGAACAAAATTTCTTTATTCAAAAACATATTAAGCTTGCTCAGCCCACAATGGTTATTGTTGCGTTGTTCTTTGCGCTAATCTCAATTTCTTCGCAACCGCTAAAGACGCAGTGGAAAATAATTGAAACTTATGAGATGGGGAGTGATTGGAAAGAATTTATTGATTATGCTCAAAATCATCAAGAAGATGTATTTTTACTTGGTTTCGAAACATATAAAGAACTGGGGAATGTGAAAGACAAACCTTATCTATCTATAAGCTCCGGTAGCTGGCAAAATATATTCCCCATAGGCTATTGGAATGTCCATTTGCCTGCGATGAAGCAGGAACTCGCTAAGCGGGGGGTAGATAACCCAATCAAAGATATTATCAAACCGAATGTGTATCTCATAGAGGATAATTCATCGCCCACATTTATTGAATACTATAGACGACACTATCATAAAAATCTGGTAGCAGATACAGTCGCGACATTTGGTGAGAAATTGTTGTTTAAATATCGTGTCGCCGGGGACGAGTGATGAAAAAATGGCAAAAATTTAATCTGATATTTTTTTTATGCCTAGTTTCGCTTACTAGTTGTATTGTGTATTTTTTAGGGAAAACGACTGTTTCCACCGCATTTGAAAAGCCATGGCATCTACAGCCCGCTATTCACGAAGATTCACTTTCTCAAGAAAGTAAAAATCTGTATAAGATCTTTGATAAACGCAGGCTATATTCCCACTTTAAGGATACATCACGAACCCAAATTATGATACTTGTGGATTCTTGGGGCGTTCCAGTTGAAGATCGCTTGCTTAAAGATGATCTAGCCATGTTTGCGAACATTCCCCACGTCTTTGCATTACATCAGCGACTTGCGAATCGGACGAAACATGCTGAGTTGACGGAACTAAGAGATAACGCTCCAAATAATATCTTTCTTTTTGGGGGAGATTCCTTGGAATATAATCGCAAGCAATACCTTCAGGAAATTAGATTTTCTAGGATTCTTTTCTGTCAATACTGTAGTGACAGTATTATGGTGGCGAAAATGGATTCTGTGCTAACGCAAGACTCTATTGCATATCTGGCATGGACTACACAAAGTTCTAAAACCGGGAATAGGGATAGCCTACACAATTCTCTTCGGCTCATTGCAGACTTTGCGAAAAGACATCCGGACGCATTATTTGTTGTACAGGGGACACACCGCCCCATATTGGGCTTGCCAGAGACGAGAAATAGTTACAAGGCACATTGGGTTCCCGCAGCCATCTTGAATATACGATAAGCGGAGTGTGTATGGAAACCAAAAGAGCTATTCTCATTTCATTCGCAATAAACCTGTATTTTTTATTACTTTGCATTATTTTTGGCGACCTGCGGTTCGGGGCTGTCGATGATTGGTTTATGGCAGGAACACTTTCGGGTATTTTCGGTAGTGGCAATAATGTGCACTTGACCTTTGTCAACGCCTTATACGGCTATTGTTTGCTTCCTCTTTATCATTTCTTTCCTACAATTAACTGGTATTACATTGGAGAGATGGCCTCCATTTTTGTTTCATTAACCGTTATTGGTTGCATTATTGTTAAGAAAGTTGGTGAAAAATGGGGAAGCGTATTTACTGTACTATTAGCCGCCCTTTGCGCTAGTGACTTTTATCTTGTTCTTCAATTTACGCAATGCGCTTCGATGCTCACTGCGGCGGGCATGCTAGCTTTTTTTTATGGACTTGAAAAAAAAGAAGAATGTTCAACAAAACTATGGGTTGTTCCCATGCTAGCAGGAACTCTCCTACTTTGGTGGGGTTCCTGGATGCGATGGCCTGCATTTTTGATGGGAATGCCGTTCTTCGCGACTCTACTACTGCTACATATCAAAAAATTCCGGCAGATAAAGATTGCAGTTATTGTCTGGCTGATTGTCTTTATTGTTGGAGCAAACGAATTCCACTATTTTAACAGCACGTTATATGCAACTCCCGATTATAAAAAATATATAGACTTTCAAGCGCCCCGATCGTTGCTTGGCGATGGGCAAAATTATAATCACCAAGCAGTTTCTGAAGATTTAGACGAGATTGGATTTTCGGGAAAAGATTATTCTCTTTTAACCAATTGGAATTTTTATGACAATAACGTCTTTTCGCCAGAAAGTATTCATGTGGTTACTGAAGCAATCAGTCAACATTATTACAAACCATCTTTCTCATCTTTGCCAATAAAAATTTTGGCAACCCTAAACAATTCTACAAAAAGCCCCATTTTTTTCGTGTGGTTTATTTTTTGCTTGGATTTATTTTTTTTCAAAAGTTCTCAAAGAAAGTGGCCATGGGTTTCTTTAATAATAGTAATTATTTTGATGTCTTATCTATTAAATCTTCAACGATTCGTTTATCGCGTTGAAACAGGTTTGTGGCTTTATGCCGGTGTTGGCGCAATTTCATTAATGAAAAAAAGAGCTGCGTTCTCTAACATCATTTTTTTTATCATAATGGCATCAATGGTCTTGTTTAATTTTTTTTCGTATGCGACCACAGGTTTTCAGGTTAGGTCCCCAAATACGGGTGAGTTAATCTTAAAACAAGCGGATAAATCAGATTCTGCTGATTTCAAGGGTTTGTTTGCATATATAGACTCCGCTTCTGATACGACCTTTTTTATGATGTCTATGACGTCTTACATGCGTCTTACATATCACAAATTTCCTCCATACCTTGCGGAACCCAAAGGTAGTTGGGAACAAATTCTATCTTTTGGATTTTGGACTCCCTATTTCCCCGATATAGAACGGGCATTCCGTAAACGTGGCATCAGTAACCCCATGAAAGACGTTGTCCTAGACAATGTTTTTGTCATAGACGAACCATATCTGGTTGATTTCCTAGAGCGTCATTATTACAATAAAGTTGAAATAGATACTGTCCGCAATTTCAATGGAATGGTTGTGTATAAATATTCGATTGCAGGCGATTCGGTAGCGGGGGTCGGGGAATGAAAAGAATTGTTTATCCACTCATCGCCACAGCAATGATAACGATTGCGCCTTTTTTAAGCACGTTTGAAAAAGGGCAAGACATTGTACGAGGACTTTTTGATTATAGTGTTCTTGCCTTACTACTCCTTTTTATGCTGATTAGGGACAAGGCTGTCTTCGCCCGTAAACCGCTGATGGGTTGTGTATTTGTGCTTTTATTCTTGGTCGCTGTAGCGGATTTGCAGAATATACTTTCGTACAAGGGTTGGTTAATCGGCTGGAGAGTCGCGATTCCATTCATCACTTGTTCCGTCGCCGTATTTTTGCTAAAATCAGTAAAAACATTTAGTTTACATGGGGTAAGTTTCTTTTTATTCATCGCACTGACGTCTCATTTATTCTTGTATCAGGTTTTTCCTAGTCAACCGATATTTGAGTTCCCAATCGCAAAATGGCTCGCAAGAACCGCCTCGAATCCAGATTGGGCTCGTAATCATCTAACACAGGAATTTCGGGAACAAAATAACGCAACGGATTCAGCATCTGTGACCCGGTACTATGTAGATACCACTCGCAGCAACGTAGTGATTCTTGTTGAATCCTGGGGAATCCCGATAGATTCTAATGTTTTTGCAAAGGAATTAGCGGTGTTTGACGACATGTTGAAAAATCGAGGAATCCATTTTAGAATGTATAGTCAAACACGTACTGCAGAACGAGAGGATCTGCTTGATTCTGCTTGGCGCGATTCCACAAGGAAAAGAGATTCATTATTTATGCCAAGACGTTTCGCTGAGCTCGGTTACCAGACATCATTCCTGTTTGGTGGAGATTCTACAATTCAGTGGCGTTATAAATATATTCGTAATATTGGTTTTCAAGAAGCCTTTTGGACGGACTCAGCAACAGCAGATGTTATAATGGCCGCAAAGATTGATTCGTTGTTGGCTGCGCCCGCGTGTGACTCATCGGCTGATTCTATGTGTAAGAATTGTCATTTTATCGCTTGGACTACTCGTGATACCCGATTCCCCATTAGTGATGATGTGACTGAAACAGAAAAGCTTTATTATGAGCGCTTGTTTGGAACCTTGCAAACAGTGGCTAATTTAGCGAAAAAGCACCCCAACGTACGCTTTGTGGTGCAAGGCGACCATGAGCCTATATTGTCTCCTTTGGAGTTTCAACGCAAATTTTATCGCCGTTGGGTACCATTTGTGGTGCTAAATTAATTTTTATAGCTAAAAATTATTTTTTCAATAAAACTGCCACATACTACGTGAAGTTGCAGGAAGCTTATTTCGCTGAGAAGAACGGGGTTGGTGGTTGGGACATGATCGGTTATACCGCTCCAGGTACCAGCCAAACAGCAACCAATGGTTCTGGTTATACGACGCAGTTTACCTACACAGGTGGTGCTAATAAAACCGCAACCTCCGTCGCAGTAGGCACGACTGCGGGTGGTGCAACGGCGCTCTGGACTGCCGCAAATAGGGGTGCTTTGAACAACTGCTCTGCTGGTTCTTGGACTATCTCTGTTTGGAATAATAGTGGTAAGGATTCGTATGTTGCGGGCGTTACTGGAACGGGCTGCGCAGAGCTCACCCCGAACTTTTCTAGCATCGGTCACTAATCATTTATTACGCTAAATAAAAAGAGCTCCCTTCATCTGGAGGGGGCCCTTAATTTTTTTTGCGATTGTATTTTACTTCACACCATCAATGGCTGCAAAATTGGGAGTGAGAGCATCACAGCCTGAACCTGTAGCAACGGCAGTCGTCATTGTTTCCTGACCGTCACTAATGGAATTCAAGGCAACAGTCCAGTTGAAACCGGGACCGCAGTCATTCAACTTGGTAATGTTGTAGGCTTTCCAACCATAAACATTATCACCCGGTGTAATGCTTGCCTCAGCAACTGCAGCTCCGCCTTCATACTGGAAGTTGGTTGTAGCAGTGCTACCATTAGCTCCAGTTTTGGAAGCTCCCGGACCAGTATAGCCGATCTTCTGCCAGCCACCAAAAGAGGCAGCTTCGCTCACATAAGCCTGCTGCAACTTCACGTAGGTTCCTGCTAATTCTCTGGATGAGGTGGTGCGGCATCGTTTATATTTGCGAACTTTTCAAACCATTTCACTCAAAAGGAGAATTCATGCTTTTTTACGACGTTGCCGTACAATATCTGGAAAAGGACAAGCCCAATCTATCTCCATATACAGTCCGCACGTATTACTGGAACTTGAAAAAAATCTCTGATTTTAGACCCGGTCTTGAATGTTCGGATTTAAGTCCGGATGTTATCCAGGAATTCAAGTGTTGTATGCAACAGCTCGGAAACAAGCCCGCAACTATAAATAAGGCACTCTCTGTTTTTCGGATATTTACGAATAAACTTGTTGCTGATGGTCTTATTGAGAACAATCCATTCAACAAGGTAAAAATCGGTCGTGCCTATACGCGACGAGGTTTCTTGACAATGCGGGAATTAAAAAATCTATATCTTAATTTTGCAGATCAGAGAAACTTGCTCACCAAAACGGAATCTGATTCCATGCGGGTATTCTTGTTCGCCTGTTTTACTGGACTGCGCTATAACGACCTTCGTTCGTTGGATGCAAACGAAATCTTTGACTAGAAAATTCGCAAGCAGATGCACAAGACTGGCGACCCTGTGTATATTCCCATTCCGTTGCAGGCGCGACTACTATTGCCCGAAAAACTAAAAAGTGGCCCTGTGTTCCGTGTTGTGGAAAACTCTTATTTCAACCGGACACTCCGCAACGCAGCAAAGAAGCTTGGTTACTATAAGCGTATTCATTGCCACCTAGCTCGGCACACATTTGCAACCACATGCATACCCCTGGGCATACCGCTACCTGCAACGAGTAAGCTGCTTGGTCATAGGATCC
>CALATK010000250.1 GCA_937891805.1 uncultured Fibrobacter sp.
GAAGATTGTAGCTATTTCAGGAGTCTCTGGAAGCGGAAAATCATCATTGGCGTTAGGAGTGTTGTATTCTGAAGGTTCCAGAAGATATTTGGATGCACTTTCAACATATACTCGTAGAAGAATTTCACAAACGGAAAAGGCGCAGGTTGATTTGATTCAGTATGTTCCGGCAGCTTTGGCATTGCACCAGAGGCCAAACGTTCCAAATATACGTTCTACATTTGGAACTTCAACTGAACTTTTAAATTCATTAAGATTATTTTTTTTCCTTTCATTATTAATTAAATTAGTTTCCGTATGGTAACATTCTTTTAACGTTTGCAGCCATTGTTTTATCAACTAATGTTGCTTTTCTTAATCTAGCTTTTCTCTTTGATGGTTTTGCATTTGAATTTAATAAATGACTTTTGTTTGTTCTACTTCTTTTTATTTTTCCTGTAGCTGTAATTTTAACTCTTTTAGCAGTAGCTCTGTGTGTTTTCATTTTAGGCATTTTTACCTCTTGGGTTTAAGTTGAAGCCTCACCTGCTGCCTTTGGCTCGGTTACGGGCTTTGGTGCCTGGTCCTGCTTTTTGGCAGAGCCTGCACCGCGTTTTGGACCATAGATAGAGAGCATGGTGTTGCCTTCCACCCGTGAATCCATTTCCAAATCGCCAAACTGGAGCAACTCTTCTTTAGCGCGCTCCATCAGGCGCTTGCCGTAGTCCATGTGCGCCATCTCGCGCCCACGGAACTGCATAATCAGTTTCACCTTCATACCGTCTTGAAGGAACTCGGAGGCCTGCTTGATCCGGTACTGGTAGTCGTTCTCGGCAGTCTTCGGGTGCATCTTGATTTCTTTCAGCTTCACCACGTGCTGCTTCGCCTTGGCGGCCTTGGCCTTCTTGATTTGCTCGAACTTGAACTTGCCGTAGTTGATGATGCGGCATACCGGCGGCTTGGCGTTGGGAGACACCTCCACCAGGTCCAGTCCGGCGTCCTTTGCCATCTGCAGCGCCTTGCTCGTCTCGATGATGACGGCCTCGCCGTCCTCCTTCACCAGTCGAATGGGCGAAATGTGGATGTCCTCGTTGATACGAGTTCCGTCACTCTGACGGTTGGGCATGCGGCGGTCGCGCGGATTAGGATACAAGTAAGCTCCTCGGTATAAGGTTAATGTGGGGCAAAATTTAGTAAGATTCAGAAAAATTTCCAACAAGTTTTGGGCCAACCCCTTTAAAAAACGCCCGATTTTTGTATAATTGTGCTTGCTCGCGGCGGTAGCTCAATGGTAGAGCCTTAGCCTTCCAAGCTAATGGTTGCCGGTTCGATCCCGGTCCGCCGCTCTTGGACCCCTCTCCGGAGGGGTTCTTTTTTTTACCCAAGGGGGGAAGCCTCCCCCTAGCTTCGCTACCCCACCACCTAAAGGTGGCCATGTACACTAAGGCCTTACCCAAAGGGCATAACTCCACTAAGTGCTAAAGCACTAAGAGTCGTATAAAAGGCCAAGTGTCCAAAGGTCTCCTAGGGGGACTCCCCCTAACACCCCCGCAAGCTTCTAGAATCATTTGTTAAATTATACTGCAAAAAAGGAGAACCCCATGAATTCATTTTGCAAAATCGCTCTTGTTGCGTTTTCCATAGTTCTTTTCGGTTGCGCTCCCCGTGTCCCCAATTTTTTTGTGGAACCCACATGGACAGAAAAACCTACAAACGTTTTCGTTGTTTACACCGAACCGGTAATAGAGAATCAAGATGACCTGGAGGACGACCTAGAGGATTATGCGGAAAATTTTGACAAATGGTTCAATCCTGAACTAAAAAAATATTTGGACCTGTTTGCGAGAAATACGGTCCAATTCACATTAACAAAGGCCGACTCAAGTCAAATTGTTCCCGACACCGCTGAAATTCAGGACACAAGCATGATTGTCCCGGCATTTAAAGGTATGGAGGGCGACGGGGTCTATCTAGTTCTATCGAATATCGTTTTCTCACGGCGCGAAGACTCCTATATGCACCACGGTTTCCAAACCACCATGCCTAATACCAACCAAATCATGAATGGAGACAATATCAACAACTACTATACCGAAAATGCATTATGGGTTTCGTCAGATTACGCCTTTTATGATGCCAAAACAGGAGACAGGCTTGCTTTCGGCCGCCAGTCGCAAAGAAGCAGGTTCACCTACGCCATGACAACCGGGGATTGGGAGAAGTGCGTCAAGGGACTTGCCAAAAAAATCCTCTTGAGGACGCCGCTCCTTAACCGATAATTCTAGAACAGGTCGTCGCCCTTGACTTCGGCCTGGGCGATGCCGCTATACATGTTGCGTTTTAGCCCGTAGGTGGTGATAAAGACCAGGTGCAGGGCCTTCTTGGTCTTGGTCTCCGCCCTGAAAGTCTCCACCTTGTTTCGCAGAGCCTGGTCGTATTCCTTGTCAACCGTAAATTCGGACTGCGAAAACTTCATTTCGCACAGGTCGATAATCCTGTCGCGGCGTTCGATGACCAAATCAATCTGTGCGCCGGGTTCCCCCTTGCTGGACCACGACGATCTTTCGGTAAGGACACCCGCGATGCCAAGCTTGTCCTTGATTTTGTCGATATGGTCCTTGCAGACCTGTTCGAAGGAATACCCGCACCACGCCCGCTTCGCCGGATTGTCCAGCGTGTTTTGCCAATAGTTTTCGTCCTTGCCGTTCTGGTCTTTCAAAAACCGGAAGTAGAAAAGGGTGTAGTAGTCGGCGAGCTGGTAAGTCGTCAGCTTCTTCTTGTTGCCGTAGTAGTTGTAGGGGCGAATGAATCCTGAATTGGAAAGATTTTCGAGAATCTTTGTAAGTGTCCCGTTTTCGGGCAACTTTGTCGCTCCTGAAATTTCCTTCTTGGTGAGCCCCTTGTTCTTTTGGGAAAGCGCCTCCACGACCTTGATGTGCGCATCCGCGTTTTTGAACAATGTCGCGTAAAGGTTATTGAACTCGTTCCAGAGCTTTCCGTGCGGCTTGAAAAACAGTTCGTCGATGTTCTGCGCCAGGGTTAGTTCCTTTTGCAAGTGGCTCAGGTAGAAGGGGATTCCTCCCATGACCATGTAAAGCTGGATGATGTCGTAGCGGTTCCAGATGATACCCTTGTCGTTCAGGAATTCTTCGGTCTCTCCAAGGGTAAACGGCTCAAGAAAAATGCGGCCAGTAGCGCGGTTGTAAAGCCCGCCGACATTGTTTAAAATGTTGTCCGTAAGCCATGTGGTTGCCGAACCACATACAATCAGCAAAATGTTGTTGTCCCAGGCGGCGTAACCATTCCAGAAGACTTCGAACGCTCTCAAGAAGTCGGATTTCTGGGAATCCATCCACGGCATTTCGTCAAAGAACACGACCAGCTTTTCACCCGTATTCTTTTTTTCTAGCCCCGCCTGCAAAAGCGAAAACGCGTCAAGCCAAGTCCTGGGAACTCGCGACTCTCCAAAGTATTTTTGCAGGGCGAGGCCGAAGTTGGCAAGCTGCATCTCCTTGCTGCCGTCACAAATGCCCGTCACCTGAAAGTCGAAATTGTTGTCGAAATATTCCCGAATCAAGTATGTCTTGCCCACGCGGCGGCGGCCATAGACCACGACAAAATCGGAGCGTTTGGATTCGACGAACCGGTCAAGCCTGCGGATTTCCTTTTTCCTGCCGATAATGCGCATTTAAGCCCCTATTTTAAGATTTCTTGTCTAAATATATAAAAATATTTAACTTTTAGACCAAATTTACAATATTTTTAGTCTAAATCTTTAATTTTATCAAAGATTTAGACAAGAAATAAGTCTATTCCATATCTAAAACTATAATTTTCAGCAAAAAAGATTATTTTTTTCAAGTATATTCTATTTTTATAAAAAATTTTATTGAAATTTATAAAAATTGGCTATTTTTACAGGAATTTTAAATTTTTTATATTCCAGCTATTGCAAAATAATTTTTTAGAGTATATATTTGGAGGCATGAGACCCATTATCGAATACATAGACTACCGAGAATGCATCCGGGATTATTACGAAGAGCGAAAGGCCCGCAAGGGCTTTTCGTGGGCCTCATTTGCGGAGAGCGCCGGACTTTCGTCCCCCGTCTTTTTGCAATATGTTTGCGAAGGCAAGAAGAACCTGGGGGAGCGTTCCGCCCCACAAGTGGCAAGCGCCATGGGTCTTGCCGGGTTCGAGTCCACCTTCTTTTGCAAGCTGGTGGCCCTAGACAACGCAAAGAAGGAAAGCGACAAGAAGGGCATCCTGGAAGAAATCGCCGAGCTGGCCCGCATCCACAAGGTGAAGCCGGTCACCGCCGAGGAATACCAATTTTTCAAATCCTGGAAGAATTCCCTTATCCGTGAACTCGCTCCCGCCATGGATGGCGCGACCCCGAAAGAGATTTCCAGGGCCACCCGTTACCGCGTAAAGACCGGCGAAGTCCGGGAGATTCTGGACTTTTTACAAGAAGCTGGCTACTTGACCCAAGACGAACAGGGCCATTACCGGCAGGCCGACCGCTCGCTCCGCATGAGCCACCCCTCCCGCAGCACCAAGACCGTCCAGAAAGCCGTGGCCCACGACCTGCAGGTGCAAATGGCGGAACTCGCCGTCGATACCCTGAAAAACGACCCCGCCCAAGACCGTAACATTACCGGTTTGACTCTAGGTATAACCCGCGAAGCCTACGCCAAAATTGTAGAAGAACTGGCCGAGTGCCGTCGCCGTATCGTGGCCATTGCAACCGAAAGCGCCAAGACCGAAGAAGTTTACCGCCTGAACATGCAGCTGTTCCCGCTGACCAACATGGCGACACCTTTAAAACAACCCCTTTAACCAAAGGAGGAGAAAATGAACAAGCTCCTAAAATTATCCCTTTCCACCGCCTGCATTTTTGCGGCCTGCGGAGACAGCGACAAGGATTCCGGCGTAGCCGGCGGTTCTGTCGAGGACGGTGAAATCATTGCCGAAGAAATCGTCACCATCGAGAACAAGACGATTTCCGGCGTGTCCCAGAAGGGTCCCTTCGTAGAAGGGGCCAGCGTGACCGTGCAGGAACTGGAGGGCAAGACCCTCGCCCAGACCGGCCGCAGTTACGAAGGCAAGATCAAGGGCGACCGCGGGGAATTCTCCGTCGATGTGATCAACCTGGAATCCCAATTCGCCCTGCTGAAGGCCAACGGATTCTACCTCAACGAAGTGACCGGCAAGGAATCCGAATCCCAGGTGACGCTTTACGCCTTTACAGACCTGAGCAACCGCAGCCAGGTGAACGTGAACCTGCTCACCCACCTGGAGCACGAGCGTTCCCTCTACCTGCTGAAGAACAACGACCTCACCGTCAAGAATGCGAAGGAACAGGCCGAAAATGAAATTCTCGCCTCCTTCGGAATCCAGGGCGATTTCGGAAATTCCGAAGACATGAACATCTTCGGCACGAGCGACGGAAGCGCAGCTCTGCTTGCCATAAGCACCTTGATGCAAAGCGACCTGAAGGAAGGGGCCTTCAGCAAGAGATTGGCGGACTATGCCAGCGATATCGAGGCCGACGGCGTGTGGGACAACGAAAAGGTTCAGACCGCCATCGCCGACTGGGCCGCAAAAACCAGCCTGAAGGGAGGTCTTGCTGGTATCCGCAAGAACATCGAGGATTGGGAACTCTCCGACAAGGTTCCCGCATTCGAAAAGTACGTGAACAACTTCTGGTGGGAAAACTTCAAGCTGGGCACCTGCAACAGCAAGCGTGAAGGCGAAGTCAAGAAGAACGGCAATTCTTCTAGCGCCCTGAAGGACATGAAGTTCATCTGCCTTGACGGCGCCTGGATGAAAGCCACCGACTTCTCGAAGGACACCCACAGCTGGAAAGCCGGAAAAGAAGGGGAATCCCGCTATGGCGACTCCGTCACCACCAACTGCTACGTGTTTGAAGAAGGCGCGTGGCGTGACGCCAACGATTCCGACTGTAGCCTGGAACTGGACGGTTGTACCGATGCCAAGGAAGGGACCGTCGGAAAGGGGAGCGACAAGAGTTGGTACATTTGCAAGGACAACAGCTGGGAAGAAGCCTCCACCATGGAGAAAGACACCTACGGCTGGAAAGACGCCACCGAAGGCGACATCAAGAAAGGCGACGTGACGGACACCGTCTATGTGTTCAACGGCAAGAAATGGAATGTCGCAGATGAAATTGAATCCGTGCTGGGCGGTTGCGTGAAGGCTACGGCAGATTCTGTAGGTAAGGTTAAAAACACCTGGTATATCTGCAAGGACGGCGAATGGACCGAGGCCAAGCAAATCGAATACGACACCTACGGCTGGGAAGCGGGCGAAGACGGCGACGCCAAACAAGGCGATGTTTACAGCAGCGTCTGCTACGTGTACGACGGTGACGCCTGGCGCCAAGGCGACTACAATGATTGCAATCTGGGCATGGGCGGCTGCACGAAGGCCCGCCTGCGCGAAGAGAGCGAAGCCAATAACGGCGAAAAGTACATCTGCACCGACATTTCCGGGGCTGGCACCTACAGCTGGAAAATCAAGTACACCCCCGCTGGAACTTGTGCACCCAACAAAACCAACATTTACAAGGGAGAGACGGTAAACTGGGTGTTCACGCCGGTTTCGCCCAGTGGTAGCTCTGTAACCGAAATGATGGAATATCAGAATTTTATTAAAAATTCCACTTGCGACTGGACGTTGAATGGCGCCGCCCCGGCATCTTCTAGCGGCAAGTGCGGTTCCGACGGAAAGACAGTGACTGCAACATACTCAACCACCGGGACCTTCTCCGCCTCCGTCAAACTGGGAGAAAAGACCATCAACTGCGGAAGCGTGCAGGTGACTGGCGCTCCGCTGACAGGGTGCTCCTGCGAAGCCAGCGAAACCACCCCGGATGTTGGCAATGGTGATGTAGCCGTCACCTGGACCGTAAGCGGGTGCCACGCCCTTGCAGACATTTCATCTTACGAATGGACAGGAGTCACAAGCACCACCAGCAGTGCAACAAAGACTTTCACCGAAAAGGGACAGACCGCAAGCCCCACAGTCAAGGTTACCACCGCAGAAAACACTTCGGTAACCTTGACCTGCCCTGCGGTAAGCTCGGTGAATAGCAATGCTCCGGAATACGTAGACCCTTAAGATAACGACCAAGTAACTCAATGGGGCGGACGCAAGTCCGCCTTTTTTTCATTCATTTAATTTTCTAGATTTGCGTTCCGAAGTCCTAGCTCCTAACCCCTAAATCTTAGCCCCTACCCCATGCTATTCGAACAAGCCATTGCCCACCAGATTCCGAACTACACCCGCGAAGCCGATTCCCTCCGCGGGGAATCCCTTGCCATGCTGGACTACAAGGACGAGCTCCGCGTCAAGGATGCCGCCATCCGGGAATTCTGGGACGTGAACCGCCTGGCCGGCAACCCCCAGAAGTTGGTGGCCAGCCCCATGCCCCGCGGCTACCGTACCACCAGCAAGAGACGCGTGCACATGGAACCGGGCAACCTGCAGTTCGACCGTCAGGATTCCCTGCTGGAGCCCGACGAACACAACCGTATCTACGACTTTCTGTTTGAAAAGTTGATTACGCCGGCCTACAAGCCCCTGGCCTACGCCCTGAACTGGATTATCATTCGCGGCACCTACCAGTACCGGGTGGTGATTTTCAACATCAAGAAGGTTGACGCCAGCATCGTGCGCAAGCTGAAGCTGATTGCCGACGCCCTGCAAAAATCGCCTTTCCACGTGACGGCGGCACACGCCTACGTAGATACCACCGAATCGGATTACTACCTGGAATCCAAGCGCCCCACCGAAGGCCTGAACTTCAAGCAGCTTTATGGCCCGCGGGAACTTTCGCTCCCTCTCGGCAAGTTCAGCCTCCGCTACCCCGTAACCGGTTTCAGCCAGATTAACGAAAGCCAGATTCACAACCTGATCAAGGCGGCGAGCCGCCTGCTCAGCCTCGGTAAAGAAGACCACTTTCTGGACCTGTACTGCGGTTACGGCCTGTTCAGTTTTGCCCTGGGCGAAGCCGCCAAGGATGTTCTGGGCGTGGAATGGGAAGGCCCATCCATCGACTGCGCGAAGGCCTCGGCCAGGCACCTCAAAAAATCTTACCGCTTTATCGCCGGAAAGATTGACGAAGAGTTCGTGCAGACAAGGCTTCCGCGACCCGTGCCGAACGAGCCCGAAAAAATCCTGCTGGACCCGCCCCGAAAGGGCTGCGAACCCGGCGTGATTCACGCCCTTGCCATGCGAAAGCCAATACGCATCGCCCACGTGTTCTGCGGCACCGACGAGATTCCCGCCTCCCTGAAGGAATGGGAACGCTACGGCTACCGCGTGCGCGAAGTGCAGCCGCTCGACCTGTTCCCCGGAACGCCGCACCTGGAAACCATCGTAATGCTGGAGAGGAAATGACGCGAAGCGTCATCCTGAGGAGAGCAACATCGAAGAATCCTGACCCGAAGGCTTTGCCACGACGCTAGCAAAAAAAATCCTGGATTCTTCGCGACCTTGCGGCCGCTCAGAATGACGACAAAACAAAGGAGTAATGAAAAATGTGGGATGGGAAATTAAACACTACACATTTCACATTACACATTGAGGAAGAATGATGCCCGCAGAAATATCGACAGCACAAAAGCCCGCGCTTTGGACCCGAAATTTCGTGACGGTGGCCGCCGCGAACTTTCTGCTGTTTTTCAGTTTTTACCAGCTGTTGCCGATTCTGCCCCTCTACATTATCGAGAAATTCCAGACCGACAACGCCACCGCAGGCTTTATCATATCCCTTTACACCATCGGTGCGCTGGCCTGCAGGCCCTTCGCCGGTTTTTTGGTGGATACCCTCAGCCGTAAGCCTCTGTACTTCTGGACGTTCTTCGCCTTTACCGCGTGCTTTCTGGGCTACAAGACGGTGGCCTTCTTGCCCATCCTTGCCGCCGTGCGTTTTGCCCACGGGCTTTTCTTCGGAATTTCCAGCACGGCGAGCAACACCGTGGCCATCGACGCCCTACCCGCGAGCCGTCGCGGCGAAGGTATCGGCTACTTCGGCATCAGCGTGAACCTGGCGTTCGCCACAGGCCCCATGACCGGCATGTTCCTGTACGAGGCCTTCGGTGACACCATCGTGTTTATCATTTCCATCGCGTTGTGCGTCATCGGCCTTGTCCTGGTGCAGACTTTAAACGTTCCCCGCAAGGAGAAAAAGCCCCACGCGCCCCTTTCGCTGGACCGGTTTTTCTTGACCCGCGCCGTCCCGCAGTTTGCAAACTTTATCTTCGTGGGGTTCGCCTACGGGCCCGTGACCAACTACATCGCACTCTACGCGAAGGAACTGGGCATCGGAGGTTCCGGCTGGTTCTACGCCCTGATTGCTGCAGGCCTTATTTTGAACCGAGTGATGACGGGGCGGCTCATCGACAAGGGTTACTTGATTCACCTGGTGGGTACGGGCATGACCCTGAACGTGGTGGCCTACTTTATCTTGGCCTTCAGCCACTCCCCCATCACCTTCTTTGTGGCGGCATTCCTGATTGGCACGAGCCTCGGACTCATCTTCCCCGGTTACCAGACCATGTGCGTGAACCTGGCACGCCACGACCAGCGGGGTACCGCCAACAGCACCTACCTCTCCGGCTGGGATATCGGCATTGGGGCTGGCATTTTGGCGGGCGGCTCCATGGCGGGACATTTCGGCAACCACCAACCCGTATTCTTGGCCTGCGCCGTGGCGCTGGTGATTGCGGATATTCTCTACTTCGCCTGGACTTCAAGGCACTACTTGAAGAACAAGTTGGAAGGGTAAAATTTTTATCGGACGTCTTTAAAAAAGTTCGTCCACCTTCGTCAGGGCGAGGACGCGGTTGTAGATGATTCGCTTGCCCTTGACGCCGTCGGTTGCACAGATATGGTCCGTAGGCGGTTTCAAGAGGGATGCTACCAGATGGGCGGCTACGGTTTCGGCGTGAACCGGCCGCACGTAGGCCGGGATCCATTCCGGATGGGCCCCGATGGTCTTTTGCAGAAGTTCTTCGCCAAAACGCCTGTCCTTGTGCTTGCCCAAAAGCAGGGAGGGACGCACCAGGGTAAGCGTCTCGAAATTCATCATAGTAAGGCCTTCTTCTAGCATGCCCTTGAGACGGTTGTAGAAGAAAGGCGAATGGCTGTCTGCCCCCTGGGCGCTGACGCACAGAAAATTCTTGACTCCTGCACTTTTTGCAATGGCCGCCAGCGAAAGAGGAAGCCGAACATCCACTTTTTCTTGTGCAACTTTGCTGCCGGCCTGCTTTTTAGTTGTGCCGAGGCAGCATATAACAGCATCGCAACCGAGAAATCCAGCCATAAGGACCTGACGGTAGGTTCCGCTCACTTGTTCAAAATCTACCGGTTCAAAGTGTATCTTGGAAACGCCCTTGGTTATTCCAAGAGCTTGTAAATCTGGCACGGTTCGCACCGGGCAATAGACATGCACTACCTGCGAAAGCCGTGCAAGCAGGCTCAAAACGTTTTTCCCCACCAGTCCGGTGGAACCCAGAAGAGCGACTTTCATACCGCCGTTTTATTCTTCAGTTGTCGGCGTATTAGCCGCCGGTCTCGTAGCGTTGGGATTCGTCTTGGACTGCATCATGAACCCGACATCTGTGCCCCGAACAGGATACAGTTCCACCTGATTATCTGCGTTGACCACTACGGCTATTCCAGACAGGTAATTCACCCAGCGCCTGGTTTTGTAGAAGTTCACATCGGCAGTCCTGTTACTTGCATAAACCACAAGAGGCTCTATGAGAAGATCATGTGTAACAAGAACGCTGACACGTTTCCATTGGTTCATGTTGGCAACGACATTTTCCATGACAAACTGGCTTCCCCGTTCAAAAAGGTCATAAAAAAGAGGCGCTATCTCTTGAGCATAGTAATCTTCTCCATAAGCATATACGGCTATTATTTTCCAACTTCCGCCAATCAAACTGGAAAAAGAATCCAGGCTATCCGAAGAAACTGTCAAGAAATAACTTCCGTTCAGCAAGTCGGCCTGGGTTTCCGTGACACTACCAGTTTCACCGCGCCCCTTGGCGATATTATTACACGTTTCGCGAGTACGGATAAAGTCCGTAGAAGCATAATAGAACGACTCATCTCCACCTGCAAGTTTTTTTCCAAGATCAATCGCCTGCTGCACCCCTACTTCGGTCAAGGGAGATTCTTGCCCAAGGCCCGATTCACGTTCCGCATGGCGCAGCACGAAGGCTATCTTATAACTAGACGGAGCGGCCTTGTAGATATCGGCTACGTCGAAAAACCCATTGCTGTCGGCAACCACGGACAAGGACCTTTCCGTGGTAATAGTTGCAGATATCGCCGCTTCGCTTGTGGAAGATTGCTCGGTTCCTGCCCCGTCACCCGATTCTGTTCCCGAAGAAGATCCAGAAGTCTGTTCTGTATTCGGGCCTGCGGGAGATCCGCTTGAAGAATCGTCTCCGCAGGCAGTGGCCGAAATTAAAAATCCGGCGATGCAGGCAGCACTTAAAAACTTGATTGTATTTTTGCTCCAGTCCATAATTTCCTCGCGTTTATTTTCCTTAATTTAATTTTTTCTTGCTTTTGCGGGAGGGCGTGAAGTGGCGCAGCCATTCGAAAGGGGCATGTGCCCCTTTTGAACGCAAAAAAGGCCGGTGAGCAGGGCGAACATTAGGGCTTTTTATAGCGCAAGGGCCCGACCCGCGAAGCGGGACCCGCCCATATCCAGGCAAAGATTTCTAAATTTTCCCTCGTGAATTTTCAACCCTAAAACCATAGGCTTAATTTTATGGCAAAAGCATCTAAGAAGGCTGTAGAAGCCCCGGTTCTCGGAACCGACGCGGAATCCTTCCGCAAGGCGTTCACCGACCATATCAACCACACGCTGGCCCGCAGCATGGACACCGTCACCGACCATGAGAAGTTCCTGGCCGTGGCCTACGCCGTGCGCGACCGTCTGGTGGACCGCTGGATCAAGACCCAGGAAACTTATTACGAGAAAGACGTGAAGCGCGTCTATTACCTGTCCCTGGAATTCTTGATTGGCCGTACCCTCGGCAACTCCGTGCTGAACCTGGATGTGGAACAGGCCGTGGTAGAAGCCCTGGACGAACTGGGCATGACCCTGGAAGAACTCCGCGAGCAGGAAGTGGACGCGGGTCTCGGTAACGGCGGTCTCGGCCGCTTGGCCGCCTGCTTCCTGGATTCCATGGCCACTCTGGAACTGCCCGCCACCGGTATGGGTATCCGCTACGAATACGGTATGTTCAGCCAGAAGATCGTGAACGGCGAGCAGGAAGAACAGCCCGACAACTGGCTGCGCCTGCCGAACC